>NZ_JAUQTZ010000067.1:0-31853 GCF_059803845.1 Rhizobium sp. UFLA01-1127
TGACTGTCCCTCGATCATCACCTGCATTTCAGTGATCCGTTCTATCGGTGGAGGGGGCCCCTTTCATGCCACCTCCTCACATTCGGCGCGGCGCCAGCAGGGCCAGAGCCTGAGCGGCAATCGGATTGATACGGGCAGGCAGTCGGGTCGCGATCTTTTGCAAGACTTCTATATCCTCCGTTGGGACCGCTTTCAGCAGCCTGAGCGCGACGCCATAGGTCAAGGCGCCGGCAATGATGGCGCTCACGAGACCCGCGATGCCGGTCAGTGCCTGAACGAAACCATAGGCTGCAGCGGCGCATAGAACGGCAGCAACCGTAACTTTTGCAAGGTTGATCAGCATGCCTCGCGTCGAGCCCTCGAATTCCATGCGGCGCACCATAAACAGACACATGGCGGTAAAGGTCAGCAGGCGGACCAACGCCGCGCCTTCGCCTCCATAGAAGGGCACGGCGGCCACGCAGCCGATGACCATGATAAAGCTGGCGATGACGCCGATGACGGTGCGTTCGCGCACGCGGTCGAGCGAATAGAGATATTGCGTGCATATCTGCATGAAGACGTAAGGTGCCGCAGTCAGCGAGAGCAATGCCACCATGCTGCCGCTCGGAGCGAAGGCCGGGCCGAAGATCGTCACGACAAGCTCGGGCGAGATGGCCGCAAGGCCGAAGCTCATCGGCAAAGTGATGTAGGCTATGCTGCGCGCGACGCCGGCAAAGACGTCGACGGGCAGCTTGTCCGATGCCCGCGCGTGCATCTGCTCGGAATAATAGGGCAAAAGGCTGCCGCTCAATTGCACCGGCAGCTGCAGCGCCAGATTGGCGAGCGACAGGCCGACGGCATAAAAGCCGACGGCTTCGATCCCCCAATAGCGCTGCAGGAACAAAAGCTCGATGCGATTGAGGAAGATCGAGCTGTTGATGAGTTCGATCGAGAGAATGAGCGACGAGCCGATGAGGGCGGAAAGGCCGACGCCGCAGCTGTTCTTGCGTGCGATCGCAATCCTGAGGGTTGCGATGAACATCGGCAGCTGGCCGATTGCGTAGCCGGCAAGCGCGCCGCCGACGCCGAAGAAGATCGCGCCCGCGAGGACCGTAACGAGCTGAAGCACGGAACTTGTCACCGTGATGCGCAGGAATGCGCCGACCTGCTGCTCGCCGATCAGATAGTTCTTGCTATAGGCGCCGAGCGACTGGAGAACGAAGAATATGCCCGTTATGACAACGACTTCAGACGCATCGCCCGCCCAATGCAAACGCTCAGCATCCCAGTAATAGGCGGCATAGCCGGCGAGCAGGATCACGGTTGCGAGAATCGTCGGCTGCAGGAGATAGGCGGCAAAGCCGCGCCGCTCTTCCGCCGAATAGCCATTCCCCTTCAGCTGCGGCAGGATACGCAGCAAGGTCACGCCGGCGCCGAGCTCAGCGATCAGCGCGCCGGTCGTCGTCAGCCACAGGGAGAAGGCGATGATGCCGTTGGCCTCAGGGCCGAGCAGGCGCGCCGCGATGATCGAACACGCAAAGCCGGTCGCAAGCAGGGTCAATCCCGCCGCTGCATTCAGAACCGAATTTGCCATTATGCTCTTCGTCATGAAGACTGACCGTTCCTCAAATTGCCGGAACCTGGAGCGTTTCCGCTTTTCTTCGAATCGCGAAAACGCTCTATGTTCTTGTTTATTCGCGCATTCCGGACGGAAAACCGCTGCGCACTTTTCCTGGAAATGCTCTATACACATACCCGGCTTTTCGTGGGGATAGCGTCAGTTCTATTTCATATGCCTTAATATTTAGGGTTTAATGCTGCGCTAAGTTCGTTTTTTACTTCGGCTAATATTATTTCTCTCTGATATTGGTCGTCCAAGGCTTGCGCGGAGGGTCTCATTGTTCAGCCTCATCGTTTGCACGGTCGATCGGTTCGATCAGCTGGAGCGGCTATTTCGCTCGCTGACGGGGCAAAGCCATCGGGATTTCGAAGTGATCGTCGTCGATCAGAACGTCGACGACCGGCTGCGCGCGCTTATCGACGGCTTTTCCTCCTCCTTCCTCATTCGCCACATCCGCTCGCCCAAGGGGCTCTCTCGGGCGCGCAACAGCGGCATGGCGGTCGCGACAGGCGACTACATCTGTTTTCCCGATGACGACTGCTGGTATGAGGCCGATACGCTTTCGACGGCTGCGGCACTTTTTTCGGCCCATCCGGAGCTTGCGATCGTCACCGGCCGTACGCTCGATGCCGAGGGTCTCGCCTCCGTCAGCCCGACGGGAGAGACGCGGCTTGCGCTGACGCGCTGGAACTATCTGAAATGCGGCAACTCCAATGGCATCTTCGTGCGCCATGCAGCGCTTTCCGATATCGGCGGCTTCGACGAGGATCTAGGTGTCGGCTCGAATTCACCCTTCCAGAGCGGCGAAGAGGCGGACTTTCTGCTGCGCGCCCTTTCTGTCGGCAGACAAGCGGCCTTCTTTCCCGAGCTCATCGTTCACCATGATCAGGTCACCAGCGAATACGGGCCGCGGCAAGTGGAGCGGGCTCGCAAATATGGCCGCGGCTTCGGCGCGCTGATGCGTAAGCAAGCCTTTCCCTTGTATTATGTCTGCTATCGCCTGTTTCGCCCGGTCGCCGGTTGGCTGGCGGCGCTGGCGCGTTTCAACCTCGACGCCGCCCGTTACAAGCGTGCCTGGCTGATGGGCATTCTGGAAGGCTACGCCGCCTGGCCGCGCTGGCGCAGGAGCTGAGGCGACTTGCCTTTCGGTGTCAGCGTTTCGGCATAGACATCCATGTAGCGCTGGGCGACTTCGTCCCAGGCGTAGCTGCGGGCATCGCGCAACAGCTCCTGCCGCAGGCTGAGGTCGTCGGCCTCAAGGCGTTCGAATGCTGCGGTGAGCGTATCGGCTGCCGCTTCCGGATCGGAGAAATCCGAGAGCATGAGGGCCGGATGGGTTTCGGCCATGGCCTTGTAGGCCTCGTTGGCGTTCAGCACCGGCAACAGGCCGGCGCTCATCGCTTCGATCGCCACAAGGCCAAAACCTTCATATTCGGAGGCCGAAGCGAAGAGCGAGGCGCGGGCGATGATGTTGCGGATCGAGCAATCGTCGATCGAGACATGCAGCGCGACATTGCGTTCCAGGTCGCGGGCTGCGATTTCCGTTTCCAATGTCGCGCGATTGAGGTCGGATTCCGCACCAATGATATCGAGATGCCATTCGGCATGGCGGGCCGCCAGCTCCTTCATGACGTCGAGCAGATGGTCTAGCCGTTTGTTGATCGAGAAACGGCCGATGGTGACGATGCGGCGGCGCGCTTCCAATGCGGCGCAATTGGAAAACTTGCCGACATCGGCACCATTTTCGATGAGGCGCACGCGGCTGTCGGCGATTTGCGCAAAAAGCCGGGCATCGGACTGGCTGCAGCAAATGAGAGAGGCATAACCGAGCGCGGAAAGCCGCGTTGCCGTATTGAACCAGACCTTCTTGATGGCCGCATATTTCTGCGTGTGGAAGAAGCCGCCATGTGTGGTGGCGACCATGGGACGCCCATGCAGGAGCTTGCCCCATGCCAGCGCGTCGAAGAAGAAATCGACCGCATGGACATGAATGAGGTCGGCATCGGCCAGATGGCGGAAGACCTTGGGCGCCAGCGGATAACGGCTGGAGCCGGACCAGGGAATGCGCACGATCTCGATGCCGTCGATGGTTTCGCGTTCCGCCAGTTCGCGGGCAGGATCGGAAAACAGGCTGTTGCAGGTGACGACGCGCACGCGATAGCCGCGGGAAATCAACTGGCGGCAGAGGTTGGCAACGACGTCTTCCAAGCCGCCCTTGTTCGGCAGGAACTGGCGCACGACATGCACGATCAGCGGCCCGGCCTGCTTGTTTGTCTGAATATCCGCAACAGCCGATGTCATCGATCCACCCTCGACCCCTGTGCCGCTCCGCGCGTCGGCAATCCGGCGCTGCAGCGCCGCACTTTGATCAGTCGGCAAAGCAGATCATCGGGTTGGTTAAAAAGGGTTTAATGGCAGGTGGAAAGCAGAGCGGTTTCCGGCAAGAGGGTTAATGCGGGGCGTTAGGCGTTTTCTGAAAACAGCCCGAGCCACAATAGTACCGAACCGAAGTTCCCGCCTCTCAAAACGCTCGAAAGGTCAGCGTCGTTAGCGAGCGGACGATGCCGGGGATATTGGCGATGTGGTCATTGATGAACTTGCCGATATCCTGCTCTTCGGCAATGTAGACCTTCATCAGCAGGTCATAGTCGCCGCTGGTGGAATACAGTTCCGAAACCAGCTCCGTCTGGTAGATCGCATCAGCGACCTCGTAGGTCTTGCCGGGGGCGCATTGGAGCTGAACGAAAATGGGCTTCATGAGAATGTCCTGCTTCTGTCTGCCGACGCAATGGCGACCGGCTTTTTCTCTATCATGGTCGAAAGCGCCTTTGCCATGCAAGTTTTTCTCCAGAGCTGATGATTTTTCGGCATCATGCCATGTCCATCGGATGTCGCTGTTGTCGCTTCCGCAATTTCGAGCATGGCGCTAGATTGACGCGATTACCTCTCTCGATTGGACCGATTTCATGCTGAATGACCCGCGCTCCCATGGTCTCTGGGAAAAGACCGCTCCCCCACCGCCGGCAACGAAGCCGCTTTACGGGGATGTCCATGCCGATGTCGTAGTGGTCGGCGGCGGCTATACCGGTCTTTCGACGGCACTGCATCTGGCGGAAGCCGGCACGAATGTCGTGCTGCTGGAGGCCAACGAAATCGGCTTCGGCGGTGCCGGCCGCAATGTCGGCCTTATCAATGCCGGCATGTGGGTGATGCCCGACGATCTGCCGGGTGAACTTGGTACCGTTCACGGCGAGCGCCTGCTCGAGCTGCTCGGCAATGGGCCGAAGCTGGTCATGGAGCTGATCGACAAGCACGGCATCGCCTGCGAGCTCGAGCGCAACGGCACGCTGCATTGCGCCGTCGGGGCGGAGGGATTGAAGGAAATCGAGGAACGCGCCCGGCAATGGAGCAAGCGCGGAGCGCCAGTGACGGTGCTGGATGCGCGGGAGACGGAGCGCCGGGTCGGCAGCTCGTCTTACGCGGGCGCACTGCTCGACATGCGCGCCGGTACGCTGCAGCCGCTTGCCTATGCACGCGGCCTTGCGCATGCCGTGGTGAAAGCCGCCGTCACCATTCATACCGGGAGCCCCGTGACGGCTACGGAAAGAAGCGGTGTGAAATGGGTGGTTTCGACCGAGGGCGGCAAGGTCAGCGCCGATTGGATCGTGGTGGCCACGGATGCCTACAGCACCGGCCCCTGGGAAAAGGTTCGGAACGAACAGGTGCACCTGCCTTATTTTAATTTCGCGACCGTGCCGCTCGGCGATAACCTCAGCAAATCCGTGCTGCCGGGGCGTGAGGGCGCTTGGGACACCAAGGAAGTGCTCTCGTCCTTCCGCATGGATCAGGCCGGCCGGCTCGTCTTCGGCAGCGTTGGGGCGCTACGCAATACCGGTCTTGCCATTCACAAGAGCTGGGCGCGGCGGTCGATCAGAAAACTCTTTCCGCAGCTTGGCGATATTCCGTTCGAATGCGAGTGGTATGGCAAGATCGGCATGACCGACAATGCCCTGCCGCGCTTCCACAAGCTCGCCCAGAATGTCGTCGGCTTCTCCGGCTATAACGGCCGCGGCATCGCGCCTGGCACCGTGTTCGGCAAGGTGCTGGCCGGCCATATCCTCGGGCAGATTTCCGAGGCAGATCTGCCGCTGCCGGTGACCGACATCGTCGAGCCGAGCTTCAGAGCGGCGAAGGAAATGTGGTACGAGGCAGGCGCCCAGGCCGCGCATTTCGTCGGCGCCAGAGTCTAGAGCGTGATGCCGAAAAGTGTAGGCGGTTTTCGGACGATATCACGCTCTACTTCCTTGATTCTAGAGCCGGATGATTTTAGGTCGACTCGACCTAAAATCATCCGGCTCTAGGGCAAATCTGAGAACCAACATTACGGGAAGAGGAAACAAATGACCGCGACATCAGATCTTGCCGCCGAGACCAAGGCGATACTGACGGAACTTGGCGTATCGGCCGATCGCTACATCGGCGGAACGCTTGCCGTCACCTCTCCGGTGACCGGGGCCGAAATCGGCCGGCTGAAGGAGCATTCGGCTGATGGGGCGAGGGCCGCGATCGCGGCGGCGCACGAGGCGTTTCTGTCCTGGCGCAATGTGCCGGCGCCGAAGCGCGGAGAGCTGATCCGGTTGCTTGGCGAGGAGCTGCGCGCCGGCAAGGCCGCCCTTGGCCGTCTCGTGTCCGTCGAGGTCGGCAAGATCACTTCCGAAGGCCTTGGCGAAGTGCAGGAGATGATCGATATCTGCGACTTCGCCGTGGGGCTGTCGCGCCAGCTTTACGGCCTGACCATCGCCACCGAGCGCTCGGAGCACCGGATGATGGAAAGCTGGCATCCGCTGGGTGCGATCGGCATCATCTCCGCCTTCAATTTCCCCGTTGCGGTCTGGTCGTGGAATGCGGCGCTTGCCATCGTCTGCGGCAATTCCACAATCTGGAAGCCGTCGGAAAAGACGCCGCTGACGGCGCTTGCCGTGCAGGCTCTGTTTGAAAAGGCACTGAAGCGCTATGTCGCCGAAGGCGGTGAGGCGCCGGCCAATCTTTCGACGCTTTTGATCGGCGGCCGCGATCTCGGCGTGCTTTTGGTCGATCATCCGCAGGTGCCGCTGGTCTCGGCGACCGGCTCGACGGCCATGGGCCGGGCGGTCGGCCCGCGTCTTGCTGGCCGTTTCGCCCGCGCGATCCTCGAGCTTGGCGGCAACAATGCCGCCATCGTCTGCCCGACGGCCGATCTCGACCTCACTTTGCGCGGCGTCGCCTTTTCCGCGATGGGCACGGCCGGCCAGCGCTGCACGACGCTGCGCCGTCTCTTCGTCCATGACAGCGTCTATGAGCAGCTCGTGCCGCGCCTGCGGAAAGCCTATGGTTCGGTGACAATAGGCAATCCGCTTGAACCCGGAACCCTCGTCGGCCCGCTGATCGACAAGCAGGCTTTCGACCGCATGCAGGCAGCGCTTGCGGCTGCGAAGTCGGCCGGCGGCACAGTGACGGGCGGCGAGCGCGTCGAAAACGGCTCAGCCCATGCCTTCTATGTTCGCCCGGCTCTCGTCGAAATGCCGGAGCAGACCGGTCCGGTCGAGCAGGAAACCTTCGCGCCGATTCTCTACGTGATGAAATACAGCGATTTCGACAAAGCGCTGGCGCTGCACAACGCCGTGCCGCAGGGCCTGTCGTCTTCGATCTTCACCAACGACATGCGGGAAGCCGAAATCTTCGTTTCCGCGCGCGGGTCGGATTGTGGCATCGCTAACGTCAATCTCGGTCCTTCCGGCGCCGAGATCGGCGGCGCATTCGGCGGTGAGAAGGAAACGGGTGGTGGCCGCGAATCCGGCTCGGATGCCTGGAAGGCCTACATGCGCCGGGCGACCAATACCATCAATTACGGCCGTACCCTGCCATTGGCCCAGGGCGTCAAGTTCGACGTGGCATAGAGCGGCTCGGCGTTTACGGGATCACTGAGCCGTTCTATCCCGTTGATTTGACGCATTTCCAGAGAAAGTCAGGCGATGGCGGGCGTTGCCTGCTTCTCGTCGAGCCAGCCGCCGGTGAAGCCGGCGCGCTGCAGGCCGGTGCGAAGGATCGGCGATTGTCGCATCAGGTTCCAGATCATGCCGGTGCGGGCATTTTCGATCATCATGACCAGCAGGCCCTGATCAAGGGCGACCGAGCGATCGTCCACCCAGCCCTCGGGGCCTGGACCGTTGACGCTCGGATTGAAGCCGCCGGGGAAGCGGCCGTCGAGCAGCAGGTTGCGATAGGTCGAAAGCAGTGCCCGCGTGCCGTCGAGTGCTGCCTGACGGTCGAAAGGCAGGCAGGAGAGCGGACCCCAGGGTGCGATCGTGCCGTCGTCCGGTCCGAGCGGTGCGCCGCGTGCCGCATAGCCGAAAACCTTCGGCGCATAGCGTAGGCTGTGTTTCGTGCCTGTGGGGTTCGGGCCGTCACAAGCCGAGAGGCCCCAGATGTTCTTGTCATAGCCGGCGAAATGGCTGGGATTGCGCTCCGCATAGTCACGCTGGACGGCAATTGCCGTCTGCGTGTTGCGGAAGTAATCGGTATCCTTCTCGGCGACATGCTTGTCGCGAATGCCGCGAAAATCGATCCAGGCGTGCGAGAAGAGGTGGATGAACAGCGGCCCGGCATAGAGAAAGGGCGCGTCCTTGAACATCATCCACGTATAGGTCGAGGCAAAGGCGTCGTAGCTCGACGGTGGGATGGGATGCGTAGGCGAGCCGAGCGCCAGCACGTAAAGAAAGATCGCCTCGTCGTAGCCCTGGTAGCGCCAGCGCAGGAAACCGCTTGCCGGTTTCCAGCCCATGCTGATGGTCTGGCCCTTGTTCAGCGCCCAATGCCAATCGCAACGTTCGTAGAGGAGCTTCGCCTGCTTGCGGAGATCGCGTTCGACCTGGCTGTTCCCATTGAAATAGGCGGCTGCGGTCAGCACGCCGATGAGCAGCAGACCGGTGTCGATGGTCGAAAGCTCGCTATTCCAGGCGCGCTTGCCGGTCTCCATATAAAGGAAGTGGTAGTAGAAACCGCGATGGCCGGTGGCGCCGCGCTCGGTGCCCTGCTGGCTGTCAGCGAAGAAATCGAGGGCCGTGAGCACTCGCTTTGCCGCATCGGCGCGGCTGATCCATCCGCGCTCGACGGCGACCGGATAGCTTGACAGCGCAAAGCCCACGGCAGCGATGCTGCAATGGCTCGTCTTGATGGAAGTGTCCGCCACCAGCCCGTTTTCCGGGTTGGTGTAAAGCATGAAATAGTCGAAAGCCGAACGCTGCAATCGGTCGATCAGCGCGTCGTCGGTTTCGTTTACCTGCTGCAGCATCGTCTATCCGTCTCCTCGGCGCTCCCGGTCCCTGCTGAGCACAGCAGCCCCGATAGTTGCAAATCAAACATGATTAACAATGCCGTAATTTTGTGGAGGATTATTTAAGATCAAGTTTTATCCGCCATCGATCTTCAATTCTCATGATCGGCGATGTGGTTTGCTGCAGCTTTGGGACTTTCAGGGCAGGCCAATCATCCTTCTTTAATGTGCCAAATCGGCGGCGAAAGGTGATTCGCGCCGGCTTGGGGTGCTATTCGAGCGCAGATTCCAGTCCTCGTTTCAGCCTTGTCAGGGTTCTGCCGAAAATCGTGTCGTCACCAATGGCTCTGGCGAGCGTCAATGCGCCCTGGATGCCGACGACCGCTTCTTCGGCAAGTGCTTTTGCTTCCGAGGTAGGCAGCCCGGCCTTGACCAAGGCGCCGGCAAGCGCCCCGATCCAGCGATGAAAATAACCTCGGATGGTGCCGGAAAAGCGGTCGCGCGTTTCGTCCAGGGCGAAAGCGCCGATCAGGCAGATACGACGCCCGGAGCGGAAATAGCTGTCTGTCGTTTCCCACATGCGGGCAATGGCGGCGCGAGGTTCGTCCTCCTCGAGCGGCCTGAACATTTCGGTCACGAACCATGCGTCGATATTGGCCATGATCTCCGCCGCCATCTCTTCCTTGCCGCCGGGAAAGAAGTGATAGAGGCTGCCTTTGGATAGTTTCGTGCGGGCGGTGATCTCGCTCATCGATGCGCCTTCGTAGCCGAGCTCGCGAAAGACTTCGGCGACGAGGCCAACGGCATCGGACTTTTCGAAGACGCTGCGAACCATCTCAAAGGCCGAGTTCGGAGAGGCCGGGATGATCGTCCGGACGGCGGCCGAGCGGCCAATGGAATTTCCGGCCCTCTTCCTTGATTGGCATGTCGTTGATGGAGGCGAAACGGCGCTGCATCAGGCCATCGGCATCGAACTCCCAGTTCTCGTTGCCGTAGGAGCGGAACCAGTGGCCGCTGTCGTCGCGCCATTCATAGGCAAAGCGCACGGCGATACGATTGCCGTCAAAGGCCCAGAGTTCCTTGATTAGCCGGTAATTCAGCTCTTTTGCCCATTTGCGCGTCAGGAATTCGACGATTTCCTTGCGGCCGCGCGGGAATTCGGCGCGGTTCCGCCATTGGCTGTCCTCCGTATAGACCTTGGAAACACGCTCCGGATCGCGGCTGTTCCATCCGTCTTCCGCCAAGCGGACCTTGGCGACGGCGGTTTCGCGGGTGAAAGGCGGGACAAGAGGGTGTGTCATGACGTGTTCCTTCTAAACTGATTGGTATTTAATAGACCGATCGGTTTAGAAGATCAAGCAATATCGTTTTGGTTCGACGTGACGGCTCAGCGTGCGAATTTCCTGGCGCCGGCAACGCAGCCGACGACGGCAATGGTTACGATCAGCATGGACCAGCTGACGCTTTCCTTGAGCAGAGCGGCGGCAAGTGCAAAGCCGAAGAACGGCTGCAGGAATTGGAGCTGTCCAACGGCTGCTATGCCGCCCTGCGCGAGGCCGCGATACCAGAAGATGAAGCCGATCAGCATGCTGAAAAGCGAGACATAGGCAAGGCCGAGCCAAGCTGGGCGGCCGATGCCGTCGATCGTATGCGGCATGGTGGCGACGCAGAGCGCAATGGTGACGGGCAGGGACAGGACCAGCGCCCAGCAGATGACTTGCCAGCCGCCGAGCCGGCGAGAGAGCACCGCGCCTTCGGCATAGCCGAGGCCGCAGACGAGTACGGCTGCGAGCATCAGGAGATCGCCGGCCGGGGAGGCAGATACGCCCTGTGCCAAGGCATAGCCGCTGACGAGCGCGCTGCCGAGGGCGGAGAATATCCAAAAGGCCGGTCGCGGCCGCTCGCCGCCGCGCAGCACGCCGAAGACGGCCGTTGCCAGCGGCAGCAGGCCGATGAAGACGATGGAGTGGGCCGAGGTGACATGCTTGAGCGCCAATGCGGTCAACAGCGGAAAGCCGACGACACAGCCGAGCGCGACGATTGCGAGCGAGGCGATGTCGCTGCGGGTCGGACGCTTTTCGCGAAAGGCGAGCAAAAGGCAGAGACCCAACAGGCCGGCGATCACGGCGCGGGCGACCGTCAGGAACAATGGGTCGAAATCCATGACGGCCACCCGCGTTGCCGGCAGCGAGCCGCTGAAGATCACCACTCCCGTCAGTCTGCAGATCCATCCTGTCGTCGTCTTGTCCATTGCGCATGCTCCTTCTCGTCTTCGCGGGTATCGGCGAGTCTGTCTGGTCAAGCCAGAGACGGTGCAGTACAATTCATAAGAACTGTTATGGTATGAGGTGCAGTACGGATGGCTGATCTTTCAGCGGCAAATGCAGGCGGCGGAGGCACGCGCATCGAAGGGGTCATGGCGGCGATTTCCGATCGCATCGCCACCCGCAGCCTGATGCCAGGCGCGAGACTTCCCTCCGTGCGCAGCTTTGCAAAGACGATGCAGGTCTCGGTTTCGACCGTGGTAGAGGCCTATGAGCGGCTTGCCGCCGAGGGCACGATCCGCTCGCGGCCGGGGGCCGGATTTTATGTCTGCGGCCCGCTGCCGCCGCTTTCGCTGTCCGAGGCCGGCACAAGGTCGGACCGCAACGTCGATCCGCTGTGGATTTCACGACAATCGCTCGAGGTGGGAGACGATGTCCTGAAGCCCGGCTGCGGCTGGCTTCCGCCATCCTGGCTGCCGCAATCGGCGCTGCGCAGGGCGATGCGGACGCTGGCAAGAGGCGATACGGGAGCGCTCGCCAATTACGGAACGCCGCTCGGCCTGCCGCCGTTGCGGCAGCTTCTCGCCAGGCGCCTCGGCGAGCACGGCATCACGGTGCCTCCGGACCAGATCATGTTGACAGAGTCCGGCACGCAGGCGATCGACCTTCTCTGCCGTTTCCTGCTCGAGCCCGGTGATACGGTGCTGGTGGACGACCCCTGCTATTTCAATTTCCATGCGCTCTTGCGGGCGCATCGTGCCCATGTCGTCTCCGTGCCCTTCACGCCCACGGGACCGGACGTCGAGCTGTTCGGCCAGGCTCTCGAACGGCATCAGCCGCGGCTTTACATCACCAATTCGGCCATACACAATCCGACGGGGGCTGCGCTCTCGCCCGTCACGGCGCATCGGCTGCTGAAGCTTGCGGATGCCGCCGGGCTCATCATCATCGAGGATGATATCTTCGCCGATTTCGAGCAGGTTCCGGCGCCGCGCCTTGCCGCCTACGACGGGCTTGACCGGGTCATCCATATCGGCAGCTTTTCGAAGACGCTCTCGGCCTCGGTGCGCTGCGGCTTTATTGCAGCGAGGCAGGACTGGATCGACGGACTTGTCGATCTCAAGGTCGCCAGCAGCTTCAGCTGCGGGCAATTGTCGGCCGAACTCGTCTATCTCTCGCTAAAGGATGGCAGCTATCGCAAGCATGTCGAAACCCTGCGGGCAAGGCTGGCCAAGGCGATGGCGGAGGTGTCGGCCCGTCTTGAGGCGATCGGCATCGTGCCTTGGCTGAAGCCCCAGGCCGGAATGTTTCTCTGGTGCAGGCTGCCGGAAGGGCTCGACGCCGCCGATATGGCCCGCGCCTGCCTCGCGGAAGGGATCGTCCTTGCACCAGGCAATGTTTTCAGCCTGTCGGAAACGGCCGGTCGCTTCATGCGGTTCAACGTTGCGCAATCGGCCGATCCCCGGATCTTCGGCGTGCTGGAAGCGTCCATGCGAAGGCTGAGGGCGGCGGCGCAGAAGGATGCCGTTGGGCCCGGCCTTACGGCATCCTGAAGGTTCAGCGGCGACGCGAGCATTTCCGGCGCCCCGGCGTCCGCGGGTGGCGGTCGTTCTTGCCGCCGGCTCGACTTTCTCTATTTGGCGAAGAGGCTGTTGATGTCGGCGAAGGCCTTCATCTCGATGGCATTGCCGCTCGGGTCCTTGAAGAACATGGTCGCCTGTTCTCCCGGTTCTCCCCGGAAGCGAATATAGGGCTTGATGACAAATTCCATATTGGCTTTCGTCAGCTTCTCGGCGGCCGCCTCCCATTCTTCCATCGACAGCACGACGCCGAAATGGCGCACCGGAACGCCGTGGCCATCGACGGCATTCGCAGCCACCTCGTTCGTTTCGCTCGGGGCTAGATGGGCTACGATCTGATGACCGTAGAAGTTGAAATCGATCCAGTCCGGCGAACTGCGGCCTTCCGGGCAACCAAGAAGGCCACCGTAGAAAGTTCTCGCCGCAGCGAGATCGTTGACGGGAAATGCAAGGTGGAAGGGGTGAAGCGGTGCTGCGCTCATGATCGTCTCCAGAGATGCAAATTCGATGCAGCAACAAATAAGCTACATTTTTTCCTATGAAAAACTGTATATTCTGAGGTTGAGATATGGGAAAATTTATGAATCATGATAGCTGAACTTCGAACACTCGTCGCCGTTGCCCGTTTCGGAACGTTTGCCGCTGCGGGAGATCGGATCGGCCTGACGCAGGCTGCGGTCAGCGGACAGATGAAGCGGCTCGAAGAAAGGCTTGGTATCAAATTGTTCGAGCGAACGGGCCGCTCCGCGACGCTGAATGCCGCGGGACTGAGAACGCTCGAACGTGCCAAGAGCATCATTGCGATGTTCGAGCACATCGCCGATCCGGTCGATGAGGCTTCGGGCGGCGAGCTGCGTATCGGCGCCATTGCCTCGGTTCAATCGGCGATGCTTGCGCGCGCGCTCGTGCCCTTCCGGCAGCGGTTCGCAAATTATCACCTGCACATCGTTCCGGGCGTCTCGCTGCACCTGCTCGACCAGATCGATGCCGGCGAACTCGATCTTGCCGTGCTGATCGAGCCTCCCTTCGGCCTGCCTAAGAATCTGATCTGGCGCCCTCTGGTGCGCGAGCCTTACGCACTTGCTGTTCCCGAGCAACTGGAGGGTGACGATTGGCGGGCCTTGCTGCGCGAGCAGCCCTTCATCCGCTACGATCGCAGCTCGTTCGGAGGCCGCCAGGTCGATCGCTTCCTGCGGTCGCATTCGATCGTTCCGCGTGAATCAATGGAGGTCGACGATATAGCGGGGATGGCGGCACTGGTCGGACGCGGGCTTGGGGTGGCGCTTCTCCCGATCGTCGAGGGCAGCCCGCCGCCGGTTGCGCCGGTCCGCCTGGTGGCCCTTGCCGAGCCGGCCTTCTACCGAGAGATCGGGATATTGCAGCCGCAGGAGAGCACTCCGGCTGCAACCTGTCTTGCGGAATGTCTGTTGGAGGCGCAGCAATGAGGCCCTGTTTCGGATAAAGCCATGCCTCCCGATCGGCAGTGAGGGATGGGCACGCGTCTGCTAAGCTCTTGCCAGGCGGAAATGATCCCGTCATAGCTTTGCCACATGGCCGCGCCAATTGCGGCTCACATCGACTATGAAATATTCGGCTAAGTGAGGTCGATCGTGCGCGTTCTGCTTGTTGAAGACGACAATATCCTCGGGTCATCGCTCAAGAAGGCCCTGGAAAAGCACGCCTACGGCGTCGACTGGATGCGCGACGGCGCGTCTGGGCTGGAGGCTGCGGAACATTCGCATTTCGCGGCGATCGTTCTCGACATCAACCTGCCGCAGCTCAGCGGCATGGAGGTCTTGCGGCGCATCCGGCAGCGGGGCAATTCGGTGCCGGTATTGCTGCTGACGGCGCTCGATTCCATCCGTCAGAAGGTCGAGGGGCTGGACGAGGGGGCTGACGACTATCTGGTCAAGCCGTTCGACCTCGACGAATTGCTGGCGCGGCTGCGTGCCCTCATCCGCCGTCGCGACGGCCGAACGGAAAGCGTCATCCGCTGCGGCGACGTGGAGGTCGATCCGTCGGCCATGGTCGCGCGCAAGGGAAGCGTGCAGGTGCACACCACGGCGAAAGAATTCCATCTGCTGAAGCTTCTCATGGAGCGCAGCGGCCGCTATGTGACCAAGAACGATATCGAATACGCCCTTTACGACGCCGAAAATACCGTGGAAAGCAACACGATCGAAGTGACGATCTACAATCTGCGCAAGAAGCTCGGGACCGATTTCATCAAGTCCATCCGTGGCGTCGGCTATATGATCGAGCGATGAACAACTCCACGCTTACCCGCAAACTGTTTCTCCGTATCGCGCCGGTCGTCGTGGTGACGATCGTCGTGATCGCGGCTTTCGCCTTCAACAGCGCGACGCGGGAAATCAACAATATCTACGACGCCCAGCTCATCGACGATGCCAACGTGATCTGGAGCCTGCTGCGCCACCCCCTGGAAAAAAAGGCGCCGGACCGCGGGGCGAAGCAGATCGACGATATCGACTTCAACATGGACAATCAGCTGGCCTTCAATGAAGACGCGGATGATTATGCCGATGCGCACATGTTTCGCGCCTGGGTCGATGGCAATATCCGCTTCTACAGCAGCACGGCCTTCCTGTCCGACGTGCCGCAGCAGAAGGTGGGGTTCACCACGCTGACCTACGGCGGAGACGAGTGGCGCATCTATTCGCTGCCGATTCCGAAGTCGACCATCGTCATAGAACTCGGCGAAAAGATCGCACTGCGCGAAACGCTGGTTTCCAATATTCTCCTCAATCTGTTCTTTCCGCTGCTGGTGCTGGTGCCGGTCATCGGCTTTCTGATCTGGCTCGGCATCAACAGCGGTCTGCGTACGATTCATGGGCTGGTGCGGCAGATCCGCACGCGATCGCCCGACGATCTCTCCGCCATCCCCGTCGAGGACCTGCCGCGCGATCTTCTGCCGCTCGGCCGGTCGATCAACCAGCTGTTGGAAAAACTCGGCCAGTCGCTGACGCTCGAACGGCGCTTCTCCGATCTTGCCGCGCATCAGCTGCGTACGCCGCAGGCAAGCATGAAACTTCTGCTGCGAATGCTCGAAAACAGCGACAACGATCAGGAGCGGCAGGCGATTATTTCCGATCTCGTCGCCAGCAACAACCGCACCATCCATCTGATCGAGCAATTGCTGCGGCTCGCCAGAGTGAGCCATCATCCGCTCAGCCCGAAATCGGTCACGCTGTATCACTGGGTGGCGTCGGTGATCGCCGAGTTCGGCAATATCATCACCAGCCGCGAGCTGGACGTGGTGCTGGACGGCGATGAGACGATCGAGGTCAAGACCGATGAGTCGCTGCTGCGCATGATGGTCACCAATCTGCTCGACAACGCGATCAAGTATACGCCGGTCGGGGGAGAGATCAGAATTTCGATCTCATCGGAGGATGAATATGGCCGCATTTCGATCAGCGACAGCGGCCCGGGCATCCCTCCTCACGAAAGGGAAGCGGTGTTTCAGCGGTTCTATCGCCTCAATACGCTGCACAAGGAAGGGGCCGGCCTCGGTCTCGCGATAGTTGCTGATACCGCGGACCGGCTTTCGGCAACGGTGGAGCTTTCCTCGTCGCGTTCGGGGAATGGCCTTCAGGTCGATCTGAGATTGCCGTTGAGCTAAAAATCAGCGTCCCGGCGTTTTTCATTTTCACATCATTTTCCGCTCATGCCTGGCTCATCCGAGGTTGTTAGACGCAACTTAGAATAAGGCGAAAGGGTATCACATGCAGGTGTTTTGCGATTTTGATGGAACTATCTCCATCGAAGACGCGACGGATATGGTTTTATCTCGTTTCGCCGGTTCAGAGTGGGAAGACATCGAACAGCTGTGGAAGCAGGGGCAGATCGGCTCCGGCGAATGCATGCGCCGCCAGATCTCCCTCATTCAGGCAAGCAGGGCCGAACTCGATCGGTTTCTCGATACGGTATCGATCGATCCGGGCTTCGAAGGCTTCCTGTCCTATTGCCGCAGCGGCGAATTGCCTGTCACCGTCGTCAGCGACGGCGTGGACTATTTCATCCGCCGCATTCTGGCGCGTCATGGCATCGACAGCCTGCCGATCATCGCCAATGTGCTCACCTGCAGCGTTTCCCAGGGCCGCGAGTCCTATTCGCTGTTCCCGCCATTCACGGCAACCGGCTGCGTGTCCGGTGCCGGCGTCTGCAAGTGCCGCGTTGTCGATAGCAATGACCTGCAGGTCTACATCGGCGACGGGCGAAGCGATTTCTGCGTTTCCGACAAGGTCGACCTCGTTTTCGCCAAGGCCAAGCTTGTCGATTACTGCGAGGAAAACGGCATTCCCTATGTCGGTTTCGAAGACTTTTCCGATCTGCTTCCAAAGATGGAAGCCGTTCTCCCGAGCGTCGAGCGACGCTCCCGTACGCTGCCGCAATTCAAGACAGCGTGATATAGACCAAGAGGCATTGAATGAAAACGAATGTAGCTGAAGCCTTCAGCGGCCAGACCGAAACGTCCGTCCGCTCCGAAGAAGAATTGCGCGCTCTTGAGGAGGCCTATTGCTCCCATGGCGATACGGTCCACTATACGGACAAGCCGAAGTTCTTCGAGGGATGCGAAGGCTCCTTCGTCTACGATCGCACCGGCACGCCGTTCCTCGATCTGCAGATGTGGTACTCCGCCGTCAATTTCGGCTATCGCAACGAGCGCCTGAACGCGGCTGCCCATCGCCAGCTCGATCAGCTGCCGCAGGTCGCATCGCAGTATTTGCACCGCGAGAAGGTCGAGCTTGCAGCCATGATCGCGCAGGATGCCGAGCGCAAGTTCGGTCGCAAGGGCCGCGTTCACTTCAACGTCGGCGGTTCGCAGGCCGTCGAGGATTCGCTGAAGCTCGTGCGCAACTATACCGGCGGCAAGAGCCTGATGTTCGCATTCGAAGGCGGTTATCACGGGCGCACGCTCGGCGCTTCGGCGATCACCTCGAGCTATCGCTATCGCCGCCGCTACGGCCACTTCGGCGATCGCGCGCAGTTCGTCGAATTCCCTTATTACTTCCGCGGCCCGAAGGGCATGTCGAAGGAAGAATACGGACATTATTGCGTCCAGAAATTCGCCCGCTTGTTCGAGAGCGAATATAACGGCGTCTGGGACCCGAAGGCCGGCAAGTCCGAATATGCCGCCTTCTACATCGAGCCGATCCAGGGCACCGGCGGCTATGTCATCCCGCCGATGAACTTCTTCGTCGAACTGAAGAAGGTGCTAGACGATCACGGCATCCTGCTCGTCGTCGATGAAATCCAGATGGGCGTCTACCGTACCGGCAAGCTCTGGTCGATCGAGCATTTCGGCGTTTCGCCGGATGCGCTGATCTTTGGCAAGGCGATCACCAACGGCCTCAACCCGCTTTCCGGCGTCTGGGCTCGCGAAGAGATGATCAACCCGACGATCTTCCCGCCCGGCTCCACGCATTCGACCTTCGCCAGCAACCCGATGGGAACCGCCGTCGCGCTCGAAACGATGAAGATGCTGGAAGAGCATGATTTCGGCGCCGCAATCATGGAAAAGGGCGCGCATTTCCTCGACGGGCTCAAGCAGCTGCAGAAGCGCCACGCCATCGTCGGCGAAGTCGACGGTCTCGGCCTCGCCCTGCGCATGGAAATCTGCAAGGACGACAGCTACACGCCGGACAAGGCGACGATGGACTGGATGTGCGACGAAGGCATGAAGGGCGACCTTCAGGTCGGCTCGAAGACCTACGGCCTCGTGCTCGACGTCGGCGGCTACCATAAGAACGTCATCACTTTCGCGCCCAACCTGCTCATCACCCGCGAAGAGATCGATCTCGCGCTTGAGCTGCTCGACCAGCTTCTGACGCGCGCTGCCCGGAGATAAGACAGTGCAACTCCTGCTTCTTCATCTCGATGATGCGCTGGAGTTGCAGCCCGACTTCGTGCGCGCCTGCACATTCGCCGGCGCGCACCAGTATTTCGGCAAGAGTGCAGGGCAGCAGGTTCGATTGTGGGGCAAGCAGAGCGCCCTTGACGAGCTCGGCCGAGAGATCGTCAAGAACAGGCCTGCGACCGGCAAGGACCCGCAACTGTGTTTCATGGGATCGGGCGATTTCCACCACATCACGGCATTATTGCTTGACGGCGTGCTGGAGCGGCAGTCCGGCGCCGCCACGTTGATCCACTTCGACAATCATCCGGACTGGGTCAAGTTCGACGGCGGCATGCATTGCGGCTCGTGGGTCAACAGCGCCCTTGCGAACCCCAACATCCACAAGGTCATCACGATCGGGGTCTGCAGCAATGATCTCCGCAGTCCCGAACGCAAGGGTGCGAACCTGCATTGGCTCGGTGAGGGCAAGCTGGAACTCTATCCCTACGAACACGCGCCGAGCCGCGTGCTGGCCGAATACGGCAATGGCGCCAGCTATCGGCAGGAAAAGGGTGCGCTGCATTGGAAGTCCATCGCCGAGATCGGCGAGGAAAATTTCATCGACCGCATGCTCAGCCGCATTCGCACCGAAGCGGTCTATGTGACCATCGACAAGGATGTGCTCGCCGCCGACGATGCGGTCACCAACTGGGATCAGGGCCGCATGCGGCTGCCCTATCTCCTTGCTCTGCTCAGCGAAATCGGCAGCCGTCACCGCATCATCGGAGCGGATGTCATCGGGGATTATTCGACCCCGAGCTATGCTGGCAGCCTTCGGACACAATTTCTGAAGCGCGCGGAGATCTTCATCGATCAGCCGCGTATGCGACAGGGTGCCGAAACGATGAGAAATATCAACAGCGCGGCCAATCATGCCCTGCTGGAGGTGCTGGCGGAGTATATGGAATGACAGGCAGCCTGACACTTCCCATGCTTGGGCTCATTTTGTTCTGCGTACTCGCGGAGACCGCCCGCGAGGTCTGCTTCAAGCAATCGGCCAGTTCAAACGCACCGCTTTCGGCGCTGGCACAACCGGTCACCTGGCTCGGCATTCTGCTCTGGGCCGTGGAGCTTTTCGCATGGACTGCCGTTCTCGAGCACGTCCCGCTGACCATCGCCTTCCCGCTGATGGCGCTGAGCTATGTCGTCATCGTGCTCGCCGGCGCCGTCATCTTCAAGGAAAACATCAACCTGCGCCACGCGACGGGCGTATTTCTCGTCACCGCCGGTGTGGTTTGCGTGGGAGTTACAGGACTATGAAAATCTTCGCGCACACCCGATGGGATCTGGCACCGGTTTTGGCTGCCGTTGCCCATCTTGCTTTCGACGTCTATCTGATCGTCGGTTTCGAAAGCCGCCCGCTTTGGCTCTCGGCCGTTCTCGGCTGCCTCTATGCCGTGTCGATCTCCTGGAACATCAACAGCATATCGCACAACTTCATCCATACGCCTTATTTCAAGCCGCGCTGGATGAACTATGGCTTCAGCCTCCTGGAGTCGGTCGCGATCGGCTTCTCACAGACCTATTATCACTGGGTGCATATGCGCCATCATTCCGGCAACAGCGACCGGCCGAACGAAAAGGGCGAGACCATCGATATGCTGTCGATCTATCGCTACGGTCGCGACGGCCAGCCGGAAAACGTCTGGTCCTATACGTTTTTGAGCTTCTTCCGCGACAGCGTCGGCGACATCCACAAGGCGATTGCCCGCAATCGTCCTTTCGATGCTGCCTGGGGACGGTTCGAACTCTATTTCTTCCTCGGCCTTGCGGCGCTTGCGCTGGTCTATGACTGGAAGGCCGTGCTGTTCTTCGTACCGTTCTACTATATCGGCAATTGCCTGTCGTCGCTGAACGGCTATTACGAGCATCTGAACGGTGATCCGGACGAGCCGATCGCCTGGGGCGTTTCCAGCCACAAGTCTTTCTACAACTGGCTCTGGTTCGGCAACGGCTATCATGCCGAGCACCATTATCGTCCGCGGACCCACTGGACGAAGCTGCAGGCGCTGCACGAGCAGATCAAGGAAGAGCAGGAAAAGAACGGCACGCATGTGATCAGCACCTGCCATGCGCTTGGCTTCATGGCCAAGGAAAACAGGCAGCCGGAGTTGTCTCATGAAGCATGACGGATTGAGCTTCTTCATGGAGGGCTCAAATGGCAGAGGCGTCCTTCTGGTCCACGGCCTGACGGGCGCGCCTGCCGAAATGAGGCTGGTGGCACGGCATCTCAATCGCAAGGGCTACAGCATATACGCGCCATTGCTGGCCGGCCATGGCGTCGATGCGAAAACGCTGCGCCAGACCCGCTGGGAAGATTGGCTCGCCTCTGTCGTCGAAGCGTCGGAGCTGCTGGCGTCGAGGACGCAGGAAGTCTTTGCCGCCGGTATCTGCGTCGGCGGCAAGCTGGCCATGCTGGCGGCCGAACGGCAGAAGAAGATCGGGGCCGTGGCGATCTATTCGCCGTGCTTCAGCTATGACGGCTGGGACGTCCCTTTCTATTATCCGTTGCTGGCATCCCAGATCGGCTGGCTGTCGCGCATCCCTTTCCTCGATCGGCTGAGCTTCAGCGAGACCACGTCGCTCGGCATCAAGGACGAGCGCATGCGCCGGCTGATCGAAGGCATGGCGAGCGAAGGAGTTCTGGAAAAATTCCCCGGCAAGGGTCTGGTCGAGATGCACCGCCTGGGCAAGACCCTCAAGGGCATGCTGCCGCAAATGCGGACGCCGACGCTGATCCTGCATGCCGAGGACGACGATCTCGCCAATCCGAAACATGCCCGCTATATTTCCGAGCATATCGGCGGCCCGCACGAGCTGAAATGGATCACCGACAGCTATCACATGATCCATGTCGATCGGCAGCACCGCCAGGTGGCCGATTTCACGGCGGATTTCTTCGAGGCGCGTCATGTCGCAGCCGCTGCTTAAAGCGCCACCGCAAGTCGCCGGCAAGCCGGTGGCCGAGGTTCATTACAGCATCCGCGCCATCGGCCGCGATGCGTGGAATGCATGCTTTTCGGGCGAGGTGGAGGACTTTGATTGCTTGCTTGCGATCGAGGAAGCCGGCCTTGAAGGGTTCGAATGGCGCTATGTCACTGTTACGGAAGGCGGGCGTGTGAGCGCCGCCGTACCGGCCTTTCTCTGCCTCTACGCTCTCGATACGACGCTGGACGAGGGATTCCTGCGCCGGTCCGTGCGCAATGTGCAACGCCGTTTTCCGGGTTTTTTGAAACTGCGACTTGCGTGTCTGGGATCGCCCTGCACCGAGACCGGCGCGATCGGCTTCCATCCCGATGTATCGGGCGAGCACCGCAGCCTCCTACTGGCGGAGATTCTGTCCTTCTTCGAGCAGGTGGCGGCGACGGAGCGTTGCGCGCTGGTCGGCCTCAAGGATATTCCGGAACCGGTTTCGGTGGAATTCGACGAGGTGTTTGCCGCGCGCGGCTATGCCGCGATCGGCGGCCTTCCGACTGCGTGGCTCGACATCGATTTCAAGACCATCGATGAATATCTCGCCAGGCTTTCCGCCGGCACCCGCAAGGACATGCGCCGCAAGATGAAATCCTTCGAGCAGGTCAGGGTAGAGATCCGGACGGATTTCGGCGAGTTTCTGCCCCAAGTCATGGCGCTCTACCATGACACGCGCAACCGCAGCGAATTTCAGTTCGAGGAACTGACGCCCGCTTACTTCCAAGGCATTCTGGGCCACATGCCCGGCCGCTCCTTCTGCGCGTTCTATTTCGTCGAGGAGAAGCTGCTTGCCGCCAATCTGATCTTGCATGACGAGCGCGTAGCCATCGACAAGTTTTTCTGTATGGATGGGGAAAAGGGCCGCCCTTATAACCTTTACTTCCTCAGTTGGTTCACCAATCTGCGCTATTGCCTGGAGAACGGCCTCAGCCGTTATCTGAGCGGTCAGGCCTATTATGAAAACAAGGTGCGCCTCGGCAGCAAGCTGACCGTCAATGCGATGTATTTCCGTCATCGCAACCCTTTGCTTCAAAGATTGCTGCGGCTGGTATCGCCGCTGTTCTCGACAGACGAGGCGGACGCGTAATGCCCATACGTTTTTTTTGGCTCGCCGTGCCGCTGCTGAGCGCCCTATACCAATTCCTCATCAAGCTCGGTGCCGGGCAATTGCATGACGGAGGTACGCAGGCATGGCTGGGGCAGGCTCTCTCCTCCCACTGGATATTGGCGGCCACGGCCGTCGAGGTAGTCGGTTTCTTCATCTGGATGAACGTGCTTGCCGAGCTCGATCTCAGTCGCGCCTTTCCGCTCACCGGAGTGAGCTATGTACTGATCATCGCGACGGGCTGGTTCGTCTTCGGCGAGCGGGTCGTCGCCCTGCAGATGATCGGCAGCGGCTTCATCCTGACGGGTGTCTGGCTGATCGCGGGCGCCGGCGTCGAGACGAAGGAGCACCCTGAGGAATTGGACCCAAAGCACCAGGAACTGCGTACGGGTACCGGCAAGAATAGGTGATGTCCAACATGCAAACTGACAACCGCCCCAAAGGCAAAGCCACCGCCGTTTTCTCCAGCCTGACGGACTGGTGTGTGAAACGCGCTCTGTCGTCCATCGTCACCCGGGGCGCGCTGACCGTGACGACGGCAAGCGGCCGCGTCTTGACGTTCGGCGACCGCACCGGCGAGCCGGTCCACGTCCGCTTCACCGATGACCGCGCCGAATGGGCGCTCCTGATCGATGCCGATAAGCGGCTTGGCGAACTCTTCATGGACGGCCGCTTCATCGTCGAGCGCGGCACGCTCTACGATTTCGTGGCGATGATGCTGCGCGAGGGGCAGAACAGTACCCATCCGCTTATCGCCCGCATCATCGATCAGGCCCGAACCAAGCTGCGGATTTTCCGCCATCGCAATCTGCCGGGGCGCTCGAAGGCAAACGTCGCCCATCACTACGATCTCGATGGCCGGCTCTATGAGCTCTTCCTCGATCCGGACCGGCAATATTCCTGCGCCTATTTCGAGCATGCCGGCCAGTCGCTTGACGATGCGCAGCTTGCCAAGAAGCGGCATCTTGCCGCCAAGCTCCTGATCGAGCCGAACAACAGCATTCTCGATATCGGCTGCGGCTGGGGCGGCCTGGCGCTGCATATGGCGGAACAGGCGCCGGGTGGCTACGTGCTCGGCGTCACCCTTTCCGAGGAGCAGCACGAATACGCTTCGAAGCGTGTCGCCGACAAGGTCGGCGGGACGCCGGCCGAAGTTCAGTTCGCGCTGAGGGACTATCGCAGCCTGACCGGCCGTTTCGACAGGATCGTCTCCGTCGGGATGTTCGAGCATGTAGGATTGGCGTCCTACCGCACCTTCTTCCGCAAATGTGCGGAACTGCTCGAGGATGACGGCGTCATGGTGCTCCACACCATCGGCTGTTCCGCGACCCCAGGCTTTACGACGCCGTGGCTCGACAAATACATCTTCCCCGGCGGCTATATTCCGGCCCTTTCGGAAATCGTGCCCGAGATCGAGGCGGCAGGGCTCGCAATCACCGATATCGAGGTGCTGCGGCTGCATTATGCCAAGACGCTCGAGGCGTGGCGGGAGCGTTTCATGGCGCGCTGGGACGATGCCGCAAAGCTTTATGACGAGCGCTTCTGCCGGATGTGGGAATATTATCTTTCGACGGCGGAGGCCGCCTTCCGTTACGAGGATCTTGTCGTCTTCCAGATTCAGATAGCCAAGCGAAACGACATCATTCCGCTGACGCGCAACTACATCGCCGAAAATGAAGCGCGCAGCGCCTCAAAAATTGACGTTGAAGCTCCGGTTCAGCGTAAAGCCGATGATGTTCTGGTTGGGTGAGCCGAACTTCGCCGTAATCGGGCTGTCGGCGGCGTCGCCCACCAGGCGGTTATACTTGCCATAGACCTGCACGCTCCACTCCGGCGAGATCGTGTAGGTCGCGGCGACAGTAAAGCCGACGGATTTCACGCCGGCGCCCGCGTCGAAGGCGCTGACACGGCCGTTTCTTGCCGCCTGGGCCGGCGAGATGCCGAAATTGCTGCGCATATAGGTGGAGTTTGCCATCGACAGGCGGGGGCCGGCCGAGAGCAGCCATTTGTCGCCGACGGGCTGGAACCAGTCGAGCGCGAAATCGCTGACCAGACCATCGCCACCCCACAGCGATTGGCGAAGCTCCGTGCGGAACCGCAGCTTGTTTTCCATCAGCCAATATTGGGCGAAGCCACCCGCATCGAAGTTCCAGCGCACCCTGCGCTGGCTTTGCAGATGCAGATTGTTAAGGTCCAGGCGATCGTCTCTCAACCCTACCACAGGACCGATTTCGACGCCGCCGAGATCGAAAAGCTGAAAGTTGAAATTGTCGTCCGGAGCGCTGTATTCGGGCGCCTCGCCCAAACGATGGATGTCGAAGGAGGGAAGGGCGCCGAAGGTATAATGCTTTGAGCCTTCATAGCTTGGGCCGTACTCCACAGTCGCCCCAAGCGTGACAACCCAGGTATTGGACGAGGATTTTGCAGCGCCCGCGGCTTGGGACGACGCGGGAAACGCGCAAGTCACGAACGCCGTCAGAAAACCCGTCCCGGCAAAGGCCAACAGCCGGGTGGAAAAAGATGTCCCAACACTTAACACTCTGATAACACCCGCTCCCAGATCGCCCCTGCGGTACAACTAGAGCCGGATGATTTTAGGTCGAAACGACCGAGAATCCGAAACCGCTCCAGAATCAAAAAGTAGAGTATGACGTCGTCCGAAAACCGCTCACACTTTTCGACATCATGCTCTAACACAGCTCAAGCTTTCGAAAATAGCAAAAACTTTAGAGCAATCATCGCGCATGACCGGCGGCGTGATCGCTTTGCAACGCTTGTGGGCGATGGGGCATGGTATTCCTCCGGCCCTGTCAGCCGAAGCAACCGAAGCGAGTTTCTCATATTGGAGCAGACCCCCGATTTTCTTCATCCGGCTACCGCCACGATTGCAAAGAGAAGGGTAACGATAGTGATGTAACATTTCACGAACCTGAAACGCTGCGGCGCCAAATGCAGTGCAATGATTTTTCCCCGCTATTGGCACCTGTTCGTTTCGTTCCTAGATGGAAATCGATCCGATTTCGGCGGCGTCGGAGTGCCGCCGCGATCATCGGCTCTCGTCGTGGGCGCGGTTCGGCACATCAGGACCCCGGAGTCGTGCGTGGCCGCATCCCGGAAGCGAAGGTTTCAGCATGAAGACGCGACAGGCAGGTTTGAGCGCATGAAGGATCGGCCACTCGGCAAATCGGGCATACCTGGATGGCTCGACCGTTACGAGCCTCTGATGCTCGTGATGTTCGCAGCCCTCTCGGGAGGAATTCTGCTGTTCGTCTATCTGACCAGCGAGGTTCTCGAAGGCAGCACGAAAAGGTTCGACGAGGCGATATTGCTTGCGCTGCGCCAGCCTAGCGATCTCTCCGTTCCTATCGGGCCGGGATGGCTGACCCATGCCGTCAGGGACATCACAAGTCTCGGCGGGACGACCGTGCTGGCGCTGATGACGGCTCTGGTGACGATTTATCTGCTGCTCGACCGGAAGCGCGCCATCGCGCTCGTCGTCCTTGCGTCGGTGCTCGGTGGCTGGGCATTGAGCGCGGCCTTGAAGGTCGGCGTCGCGCGGCCGCGGCCGGATATCGTGCCGCATCTGGTCGAGGTTCACGATCCGAGCTTTCCGAGCGGCCATGCAATGGTGTCGGCCGTGACCTATCTGACACTCGCGGCGCTGATCTCCGGCACCCGGCCTCATCGGTCGACGCGCGTCTTCACCGTCGCGGCCGGCATCCTGCTGACATTGATGATCGGCGCGAGCCGGGTCTATCTCGGCGTGCATTATCCGACCGACGTTCTCGGCGGCTGGTGCGCTGGTGCGAGCTGGGCGCTCGCCTGCTGGATCATCGCCCGGCGCTATATATCGCCTGCCGCAAGCAGCAAGAGATCTGCCGAAGATGATGGCCCGCCTTTCAAGTGAGGGAAGGTGTCCTTTGCGGGATCAGCACTGGACTTCCAGCCGCGTGGCCACGAGCAGCGAGTAGTCCGTACCCTTCGGATCGCTGAAGAACATGCTCGTCAGCGCGGCCTGGTTTTCCGCCATGACTTCCTTGGGATTGGGCCTGATCACCTTGCGCTTGCAGCGGCCGAAGGTTGATCCCGATGTGCTGAGGTCGTTGTCTGTGGCGAAATCGACCGCCGTATACAGCGTCTTGTCGTAGATCCCGAAGATCGTGGTTCCCTTGAGGAAGGTCTTCTGCTCCGGCTTCAGCGAAAAGGTCAGCGTCAGCGAGCCGTCCTTGTAGTCGGCCTCAATCGCATCCGGCTTGGCCATCGGCACCGCTTTGCCGTTGCTGGTGACGTTCGTATAATAACCATACTGCCCCAGCGAATCCCGAACCGTCTTTCCCACGGCCTTGAGCTCGCTTGGAGTCAGCGACTGGTTGTTGCCCTTGCCGTAATCCATGAGGACGGAGGAGGTGAACACCTCGTCGAAGCTCCAGACATTGCGCAGCTCGCCGATGGAGCCGTCAGGCGCCGCCACGACTTCGAATTTGGCGTCGATGAAGATATGCGGATGGGCAAATGCGGGAATGGGCAGAAGCGACAGCACCGCAACCAGCAGGGAAATCTTTGTTTTCATGCGAGCAGTTACCGCGTTCCGTCCATCCATTCGATGTGCCGACCTTAATGCCAAATGAGACTGATTTGAGACCCCGGGCCTCTTGCTGCCCAGCGAAGATGGGCAAAGGAAGAGGCATGCTTGTTGCGTCTTCGAATACGTCTACGAGCTACAGGCTAACTTCGACCTTTGGCATCAGAAAGCGCCCTTATTGGACACGGGATTTTTTCGAGAATCGCTTCCCGTCGCGCTCCCGGTATGCAGGCAGCGATAAGGACCGGGGGCAGCCGAGGGCGTGAGCCAGACCTGCATCGCGCCTCAAAGAGGCTTAACATTTTGACTTTTTTGAGAAAACTGGAGCGGGCGAAGGGATTCGAACCCTCGACCCCAACCTTGGCAAGGTTGTGCTCTACCCCTGAGCTACACCCGCTCATCCCCGTCGCGATCCGGGGTAGTGTGTTGGACCGCTGGGCGTCGTCTTGCGGCGACGGGCGCTATATGGCCTAACCATTTTTCAAATGCAACAGGGAAATGACGAGTTCGCGAAGAAAAATTGCATCTTCTTTTCGCGAGACGCCGGAAAGCCCGGAAACGCCGGGCTTTGTCGTCTCGAAGATTGCAATGAAATTGTGGGCGACGTATCAGGGGCGAACCATTTTTCATTGCGAGACGCCATGACAGAGACCAGCCCGAAATCCCGCGACGACCTTTTCCGATTCCTGGACGGGCTCGGCATCAGCCACACGACCAAGGATCATGCCCCGGTCTTCACCGTTGCCGAATCGGTGTCGCTGCGCGACGAGATCCCGGGCGGGCACACGAAGAACCTGTTCGTGAAGGACAAGAAGGACAATTTCTTCCTGCTGACCGTCGAGGAAAACGCGACCGTCGATCTGAAGACCGTGCACACGCTGATCGGCGCGGCAAGCAAGGTGTCCTTCGGCAAGCCGGAAAAGCTGATGGAGTATCTCGGCGTCATCCCGGGCTCCGTGACGGCATTCGGCGCGATCAACGATACGGCCGGGAATGTCACCTTCATTCTCGATGCCGAGCTGATGGCGCATGACATCGTCAATTGCCATCCGCTGTCGAACGATGCGACGACATCGATCGCCAGCGCCGATCTCCTGCGTTTCATGGAAGCGACAGGCCATACGCCGCTAGTCTTGAAAGTGACGAGCTAAGGTACGATTTTAGCGCTAAGATGTGGCGGGCGGCTTCTCTTTGGATTGTCCGCGTGCTTTGACCATTCCATTCGGCGTGCTGCCAGGCGGACTTCATCGTTCGTTTGGGAATCATGCTCCTCACAAGATCAAGGATGCCGGCAGGCGGGAGACACTCATGAGCGGTTCGAACAATCCCTATAACGCTTCCTTCGGCGGGCAGATGTCAGCCTCGGCATCCTTTGGTGCCGCGCCGGCTGCCGGCGGCGCTTCGCCGATCAAGGACACGACGACAGCCAATTTCGCCAAGGACGTTATCGAGGAATCGCGCAAGCAGCCGGTGCTGGTCGATTTCTGGGCGCCCTGGTGCGGTCCGTGCAAGCAGCTGACGCCGGTGCTGGAAAAGGTCGTCACCGAAGCCCAGGGCCGCGTCAAGCTGGTCAAGATGAATATCGACGATCATCCGTCGATCGCCGGCCAGCTCGGCATCCAGTCGATCCCGGCCGTCATCGCCTTCGTCAACGGCCGTCCGGCCGACGGTTTCATGGGCGCGGTTCCGGAAAGCCAGGTCCGCCAGTTCATCGATCGTCTTGGCGGTCCGGCAGGCGGTGCAGACGATCAGGCAGCCGAGATTGCCGCCGTTCTGGAAGAGGCGAGCGGCCTACTTGCCGCCGGCGATGTCAACGGCGCCGCCGAGCTCTTCGGCGCGGTGCTGCAGGCGGATCCCGAAAATGCCAAGGCGCTTGCCGGCATGGCGGAATGCATGATCGCCGCCGGACAGAGCCAGCGTGCCCGCGAAGCGCTTGCCGACCTGCCGGAGACGCTCACCAACGATGCCGGCATTCAGGCCGTGGTCAAGAAGCTCGATCAGATCGACGAAGCCCGTAAACTTGGCGATCCCGTTGCGATCGAGCATGAGCTTGCCCTCAATCCCGACAATCACGAGCAGCGCATCAAGCTCGCCAAGATCCGCAATGTCGAAGGCAAGCGGGAAGAGGCGGCCGATCATCTGCTTGCCGTCATGCGCAAGGATCGCAGCTACGACGACGACGGCGCGCGCCGCCAGCTGCTGGAATTCTTCGAGGTATGGGGGCCGAAGGATCCTGCGACGATCGCGGCCCGGCGCAAGCTTTCCTCTATTCTGTTTTCGTAAAGGGCCTATTTTTCCCAAGGATATGGCGATCGTGCGGAACCTTCCGTCCGATCTCCTGTCAGGTGGCCGTCCCGGTGTAGTCTGCAAACGGAGCGCATGGGCATTTTCAACGAAAACGCCCTTGTGTTTTCGGCAGACAGGCTCACATTATTGGTAACGCGGCGCGTGAAGGGCGATGACCGCGATGTGTGTCGTTCCCCTGCGCGGCCCACTGTGGCGCAGCGATCCGCTGCATGAATCCTTAAGTCGGGATCGGTTTAAGGATAAAATTATGCAGCGGATCTAAAGGTGCTGCGGCGACCTTTGCGTGCCACATACGAGGCGCGGCGCTGCAGCGGGATGGAAGAGATGCAAGTCGGCAATGCCAGATATCTGAAACCGGGCGATCTGCCCGAATCGGTCGTCGTCTTTCCCCTGTCCGGTGCGTTGCTGCTGCCCGGCGCGCAATTGCCGCTCAATATTTTCGAGCCGCGCTATCTTGCCATGTTCGATGCGGCGATCGCCGGCAACAGGCTGGTCGGCATCGTGCAGCCCGCTCTTTCGGAACCGCCAGAATCCTCGAACCTCTCGCATGTCGGCTGCCTTGGGCGCATCACTTCCATCGCCGAAACCGGCGACGGGCGCTATATCGCCGCGCTGACGGGCATATGCCGTTTCCGGCTGATGGACGAGATCACCGGCCACCAGCCCTACCGCACCTTCCGCATCACGCCCTTCATCTCCGACCTCACCTCCCATCATGAGGAAGGAACGGTCGATCGCGCCGCACTGCTTTCGGCTTTCCGGGCCTATCTAGAGGCCAACAAGCTCGAGGCGGATTGGGAAAGTGTCGAGAGGGCCGACAATATGATGCTGGTCAATTCGCTGTCGATGATGGCGCCCTTCGATCCGGCCGAAAAGCAGGCTCTTCTGGAAGCGCCTGATCTCAAAACCCGCGCCGAAACCTTCATCGCCATCGTCAAGATCGTGCTGGCAAGCTCCGGCGACACCGATTCGCTGCTGCAGTAGGAGGCGCAGATGGATATCACCGTCAGCAAGGTCGATCCGAAACTGCTCGACCTGCTCGTCTGCCCGCTCACCAAGGGGCGGCTGAGCTATGACCGGGAAAAGAACGAGCTGATCTCGGAAAAGGCGCGCCTCGCCTATCCGATCCGCGACGGCATTCCGATCATGCTGATCTCGGAAGCACGGCGTATCGAGGATTGAGGCTGTTTCTTTCGGATTATGGATTTGAGGCCGGTCGTTCCTCTCGGTGATGGATGGAATGGTAGCTTTGCGCCTTCAAATCGGACATCAAAACCGCATTGTGTAATGTCCAAAAACTGACGTTGCTTATGACGCATCCGAGTGTCAGTCGTTATTTCGATGTACGCGTTCGAATCCCACCGGTCCGGCGTCAAGCTGTAGCGTAGCAGAGCGCGCCGCAATTAGACCGGCGTTTCCCGCATCGCTCGGAGAAAAGGCCCCAAGCAGATAGAGCGCGGGGCCGGGATTCGATCTGCCGTCAGACTTGTGCGGCTCCGCCGTCAACGAAGACCTCGCTACCGGTCATGAAGCTGCTTTCATCCGAGGCAAGGAAAAGCGCCACCGCCGCCGTTTCCTCGGGGTGTCCGACACGACCGAGCGGTATCTGTTCGGCGAAACCTTTCAGTAACGCCTCCTCCTCTCCGGCCTTTGCCAGACTCTTGAGGCCCGGCGTCTCAGTGGCGCCGGGAGAGAGCACGTTCACGCGGATGCCGGTCCCCTTCAAGTCGAGTGCCCAGCTTCGAGCAAAATTGCGGATTGCGGCCTTGGTTGCGCTGTAGACGCTGAACCCAGGCGTTCCCATCGAGCCCGTGGTCGACCCGGTGAGGATAATGGATCCGCCGGCCCGCATAAGCGGCAGCGCCTTTTGCACTGTGAACAGCGTTCCCTTGACGTTGACGTCGAACGTCAAATCGAACGACGCCTCGTCGATAGCGGCCAGCGGGGCCAACTGGCCGAGCCCCGCATTGGCGAAAAGAACGTCTATCCGTCCACTCTTCGCATGCACCGTAGCAAACAGCCGATCGAGGTCGTCCATACGCGAAACGTCGCCCTGCACCGCCGTCACGCCGGAGCCGATCGCTTCTGCCGCCCTGTCCAATTCCTCTTGGCGACGGCCGGTAATGAAAACCTCAGCGCCTTCCGCCACAAACCGTTTGGCAGTCGCCAGACCGATGCCGCTGTTGCCGCCGGTTATGACGGCGATT
>NZ_JAUQTZ010000068.1:0-31284 GCF_059803845.1 Rhizobium sp. UFLA01-1127
ATCATGGCTAAAGAACAGGCTCGAATCGAGGCTCAAAACCGTAAGCAGGCATAAAATCTATTCGCCGGACGCTTACGAGCAGCAGACAGCGGGCCGCGGCATATTCGTTCCTCTGTCTTTCCGCCCAGGCGAAGCATTCCAATTCGATTGGAGTGAAGATTATGCCGTGATCGGCGGCGAACGCACAAAGCTGCAGGATCAGGCGCTTCAGTGCAACCACATCAATATCGCCACTGAAGCGAAGGCTTCGTCCGCAGCGCAGTTGCAATTCCATCATTGCAGGCAAAACCTGCATGCCATCAAAAGCCCGAGCTTCTTTGCTGTCCCCTGCCGGCGGCATGTCCAGCGGCAGAAACACCGTCGTCGACGGCGGCGACAGCAGGCCCTTCTTCCGCAATTCACGCCGCCAGGTGTAAACCTGCTGCCGCGTGATCGAATACCGGCGCGCCACCTCTGTCACCGACGCGCCGTCGACGCCTACCGACAGCACGACCTCCAGCTTGCTCTCATCACTCCAACGTCGGCGACGTTCATCGCCGAGAATTTCCACGCGCATCGCAGGTCTCGCCTAAAGCACGTCGCTAACGACGTCGTTATAGACGGGTCATAAACAAGTAAGCCGATCTCCGACAGGCGGCCACAATCGGGCGGTTACCTTCCATGCCGCCATATTTAGCTTTCCAATTGTAAAACGTCGCTTCTGAAATCCCGTGCTTGCGGCAGAGGTCGGCTGCCTTCGCACCAGCCTCCTGCTCCTTCAGCACCGCAATAATCTGCTCTTCCGTAAATCGCTGCTTCTTCATTCGTCCGTCCTTTAATAGGCCGGACTCTAATCCATTCTGGAGGAAATTCTCAGTGGCAAGTCAAACCTTCTGGCAGAAACCTCAATGTTCAAAAACACGCGGAATCAATGGGATGGAGACGGCGCATACTAACTTCCTTCATGGACGGTTCTCCCGATTGTGACCCTTGCCACAGCAGTGCCGGGTGCGGAGGACGTTCACCTCTTCACTCCCAAAACCGGCTCAGTTCTGCATAGAAACCAACATGCACCATCAGTTCCTGCCCGCAATTAGCGCTAGATACTGTTTACCACAGTTTTGCAGTGAATAGCGGTCGAGAGTTTTCTTGGCATTCGCGATCAGGCGCTCACGTTTTGCAGAATTCAGAAGACAGTCGCGAAGCGCCTCGGCAGCTTTATCGATATCCGGCTCCATCCATTCCTGACCCTGGTAAAAGGAATAGTCTCCCGGCACGAGTTTGCAAATCTGGCCAGGGATCAGCCAGCTATTATCCTGAGTCATGAAATCCAGATTGCCGGAATACCCTGTAGAAATAACCGGAATACCGATCGCCATGGCCTCTGCCATCAAACGACCAAAGCCTTCAGCCCGGTGCATCGACAGGACCACATCGCAGCAGGCAAGTAGTTGGTAATAAGCATCCCTGTCCAGTACCTCATTTCTGATATGAATGCGGTCATCAAGATAGGACTTGCGAACGCAATCACGCCACAGGCCATCATCGAGCGCATTCATCGCCTTGACCACAAGTTGTACATCGGGATGTGTGCTCCGGGGAAACGCCTTCTGAAACGCCAGAATGGCGGCCATCGGGTTCTTGCGCGAGATTGATGACGCCCCATCAAAACTTGTGAAAACAATGAAGCTGTTTTCATTCAGATTGAAGGTACTACGTGCAACATGTTCAAAAGCCGGAGGTTGAACGGGAAGCGGAACCCGGATTACAGGTTTGTCGGTTGCCTCACGGAATGCTTTGGCCGAATGTTCTGAATGACACCAGACTTCATCGACCAAGTCGAACGCCATCATGGCAGGCTCCGGGAATTTACTCAACTCCCACTGCCAGTAACCGATCTTTCGGCGGGCGGAAAAAGCGCGTGTCCCAAGCTTGTTCAATAGGGTCAAAGTATCGAAGGCTGGCATAACGTAAATCATCACGTCGCGTCCGAAATCGGCCTCATCCGCTTCGGTGATCTGTTCGTTGATACCCTCACGTGCCGTTATTTTCCACGGCACCCGTATCACGTCAGGCTCCACGCCTACGGCCTGCAATGATGCACGTAGAAGACGAATATCTTCACCAAGTCCGAATTCGCCACGTGGATAACCGGCGAGGGCTATGGATGTATGCCTGCTTTCAGGTTCTGCAGATAGGCTATGATGCTTTGTAGGCGGATTGTCGTGAACCGGTCGCTTCTTCAGTGCATATTCTATATCGGCGAAATGATTCCACCATTTACGGAAGTCAACTTGAGATGTCTTTCCTTTTACAGGAAACGCATTTTGCAAGTCTGGTCGGTTTCGGTAAACGAAGCCCATCAACGGCGTCCACCGTGAATTTTCCGGATTTTTCCGAAGATACCTGAAGTGAATCCCGTCCAGTAGCTCAGCAATTTCGTCGCTTTCAGAATCGGCGATTCGTGAAAGAGACAGAAAGGCGCGGTATCGCAGCGTATCAACGAAGCCTGCACCATGCGCGCCCAGATCTCCCAGGATCGCTGAAGCCTCCCGGATTCGTAGCGCATCCCGCGGAGGGAAATATTCGCTCGCGCCATTCTCGAGCCACCAACTCCAGAAGTTCGCGTCTACGTCCTTATCGTCAAGGGAGAAGATCGACCGAAGGTCAGGACGGTTGCGATAGACTAGCGCCATCAAAGGCGTCGGCAGCCGGTTTTCCAGACATTCTGATATATGACGGAGATGAATCCCGTCCAGTAGCTCAGCAATTTCGTCGCTTTCAGAATCGGCGATTCGTGAAAGAGACAGAAAGGCGCGGTATCGCAGCGTATCAACGAAGCCTGCACCATGCGAGCCCAGATCCCCCAGGATCGCTGAAGCCTCCCGGATTCGTAGCGCATCCCGCGGAGGGAAATATTCGCTCGCGCCGTTCTCGAGCCACCAACTCCAGAAGTTCGCGTCTACGTCCTTATCGTCAAGGGAGAAGATCGACCGAAGGTCAGGACGGTTGCGATAGACTAGCGCCATCAAAGGCGTCGGCAGCCGGTTTTCCAGACATTCTGATATATAACGGAGATGAATCCCGTCCAGTAGCTCAGCAATTTCGTCCCCATGGTCCGATTGCAGCCGGGAAAACGCAACAAGTGCCTGATAATATACGGAATCCACGACTTCAGATTGCGGCTCAAATATATCATCCAGCGATCTGGACGTTATCTGAGAGAGAACACTGATTGAAGAGAGTGCTTCTCTGCCATTAATATTGGATTCTGACCCGCTTCTTGAATACTCTTTATGGCCTGTTGCAAGCCACCACTGCCAAAGCCCGGATCGCCCTTCTATTTCACTAGTATCAAAAAGCTCGGGTAGATCTGGCCTATGGCGATATATAATTTCCATGAGCGGCGTTACGGCCAGACTCCGGAGAGACTTTTTATTTATCCATTTAAAGTGCAAATCAAAAATCAGGCCAGCATCAATAATATCTGCTAGACCAGGAAAGGTGTAGCGCCCGTGCTGGAGCCACCAGTATGTCAAGCCATCCAGCCCGGCGCTGGTGTGAATATCATAGCTTAATTGAAAATTGGCACCACAAGATACCCATGCTGCAATCAGGCCAGTGGGAAGAGTGTAGCCAAAGTCAGTCTCTACCGTGGTTTTACGCAGCATGAATGCCAGGCGCTGCGAGGCACTATCGTCTACTGGAACCAAGTCCGTTGCACTCATGAAGTCAAACTCTTTTGCCTGCCAAGTCCATCGGATCTCTCTTCTCTCGGAGAAAGATGTCACTAAAGCGCATTTGGATCGGATCGGCGCTCTAACTTCCTCTTGAAAGCATAATCTTTTCGGACCTCGTTTCACTCCGATCGGATTATGCTCTAGTAGCTGTTAAGTTTGATTGATCGGCCACTCTTCATACCCCAATCATCAAAATCTATAATTTTGTCCAGCAGGGGCTCATTCTTCCACGCGCCTTCTGCTGCGAAGTTCAGAAGCGGGGTAAGAAATTCCTGATAATCAGGCTTGAAGCCAGTTGTACTCGTGAAATTATAGATATCTGAGGCGAACTTCTCTGCGCCTCTTATTACGCCCTCCACAGCGTGATGAAGCGCTTCACTGTTGCTTATGGTTCGCCGTGGGTCGGAATGTGACATAAGTTTACCATCGTCCGACAAGCTAAGTGAAACAACCGAATTATGAGGTGCTGAGAATAAGAACTCCACAGCGACACGGTTGTCATAGAGTGACATGGCATGGCTTGCATCAGCTACAGTTGCATCGAACATAGCGCTCATTGAGCTTTTTTTGCGGCGTTCAACACACTCATTTTTATCAGTTAATGCCAGATAGTATCCGGTTACATCAAGTGGCAGTATTTTATTAATAGCAGTCTCAAACGCAGCTTGGGTTGTGCCATTCCAGCCGACATCAACCATTGCCACTTTGCTGCCTGGGGACAAACCCAGCTTACTCATTAATCCGAACAAGCCGCGGCGGTTCTCCCTGCACGTCTTCAAAATATGCCATCTCAAGGACCAAAGAAAATCCTCAGCCTGCCTGGTGTTTTCGTGTGTAATAACTACGCTATCTCCAAGCCCCAGATCCTCCAAAAGCCGTGCATCTGGCAGCGGCACATTAATGCGAGCCAACAGATCTCTCGCACTCAGTCCATCAGATCCTGACATCAGGAAAGCAAGGTAATCCGCAAAGTTGTTTTCAGTAATGGAGGCAAGCGAAAATACAGTACGAGAGCCCGAGAAATATGAAAAAGGTATATTAATGGGATTGTTGTCGAACTGTCTGACCCTATCAATGATATACCCGTCTCTCGCCATCAACAGGATATGGCTAACCCCATCTTTGATTGCCCTGCCCTTTATCCACTCATAAAAAGCGACAGCTGCCGGACCAGCATAGTGATATCCCATTTCAGTATAACTATCCGGGGCTATCTCTCGAATATTTCTTTTAGAAAGTCCGCGGCTGACAGAGTACTCCAACGGCATTGAAGCACCACTTTCAATAACGGCAGGGATCACCCGGGAAACGTAATGAAAAGCCTGCCAGCCTTGCTCGCATGCGCGCTTGACGTCAGAAGTCAAATTATCGCCCACATGCAATATTTGCTTGCCGGATATTCCAAGATTCCTAGATATTTTTCTAAATAGCTCACCAGTATCTCTCTTCGTAGCGTCAAGTTCACAAGACACAAAGATATCAACTGATGGGATACCAAAATCTTCCAGCACCGCCGTGAAGTAATCTAACGGAAGGTACATGTCCGAGACGATGATCACCTTGCGGCCACTCGTAATAGTTTCCATGAAAAACGGCAGGAGCTCGTAGTTCGGGAGCGCTACCTTCTTCTCCAGATCCAATTCGAGATCCATGATGTCGCTGCTTTTGAACCCAACGATAGAAAGCTCGCGATAGATGTCCGCAAGACTAATCTCGTTGCGCCCTTCTGCATGCATAGTGACGAAAGCCCGAGTTTGCGCTTCACGTCGCCTTGCCGGGAATTCGGGACATTCGATTTTTCGTGCGACAATATGGAATACATCTTCAGGCTCGACAACTGTCCGAACAAAAAGTGTATCAAAGAAGTCAAACGACACGACTTCAATTTCAGAGTTGCCTGCGGCAACTCTTAGATCTTCAAGCGAGTTCTGTGGACGATTTTCTATCATATTGCGTAATCGAAATTGATACCATTGGGATGGAGGTTCACATTATGGAAAGGATCTCGTTGGAAGAAATCCGGATGGCGGCGATAAAGCCTCCCCATCTCCTCCCGGAGCCTTTTCAGCTTAACCGGGTCAAGATCATCCAGCCCACGTGAAAAAGATTCATGATGTAGGAGAACGGCTCGCTGACACATTACGGAGTAATAGCCAGCCTCCCTCATTCTGAAACAAAGCTCGACATCGTTATAAGCAACAGGGAATGTCTCATCAAAACCGCCAACCGCATTGAACTTTGAGCGATCAGTCATGAGGCATGCGCCAGTTACAGCCAACCAGTTGTAGTCAAGTATGTTTCGCCCGAAATAGCCCCAGCTTCTGGCATCCTGTCGCAAATACGCATGTCCTGGGCCGTCACTCAAGTTCAGTAGGCCGCTATGCTGTATCAGCTTGCTCCCCGGGTAGAGTAGTTTGGCTCCTACTGCTCCAATATGGTTGAGTTGAGCAAAACCTGCCATTCGCGCCAAAGAGTCGTGCTCCACAACTTCAGTGTCATCGTTTAGGAATAAGATTAACTCACCAGCAGCTTTCGCTGCTCCGATATTACACAATTGAGAAAAATTAAACGGATAGTCCCACCGTATGACCGATATATTCGAAAGAGCAGATAGCTCTCGCAGGTATCTAAGAGTTTCTTCATCACGAGAACCATTATCTACGATAATTATCTCAATGTTTTTATAGCTGTTTACGTACTGTAGTGATTCCACACAGCGCTTCAGTACCCCGCAGTTGTCTCTGGATGGGATTATTATCGATATCAGAGTTCCTAGTCGCGGTTCGTACTTTACGCCGTAGTATCCTGGAAATCCCGGAATTTCCTCAACAGAGGCATCTAGCCCGCGGCGTTTGATAGCATCAGCTCTTACCCGTCTGGTGGCTTCAAGTACATATGGCTTCTCGGTGAGAGCAACCGAAACAGAGCCAGGTAATGTTCGCCAGTGATAAAGTACCTTCGGGATGTGAGCAATTTTTTTTGTTATTTCAGTCAGGCGCAGTACAAGATCCCAGTCCTGACATCCGTCATATTGGCTTCGTAAACCACCGATATCAAGAAGCAGACTTCGCTTGATGCATGAAACATGACACACATACATCGTGCTCATCATAGTGTCCGGAGACCAATCCGGCTTATAATGGGGCTCGCTGGCGCGCCCCTCCAGATCGATCTTGTCCTCATCGCTATATATGTAATCAGGATTTTCCCTGTTGATACAAAGTGCAAGCTCATAGAGGCAGTCGTGTGTCAATTCATCGTCATGATCAAGAAGCACAACGTAATCACCTATGGCAATTTTTACCCCGGTGTTGGTCGCACCTGCAATGCCCTGATTTTCAGAACTCCGTTCAAGCTTCACTCGTGAATCAGAAATTCCTTCAAGGAACTCAAGTGCTTCCGGCCGAATGCTTGCGTCATCAACCACAATGAGCTCCCAATCGGGGTACCATTGCGAACTTACGGATTCATACAACTTCTCCATAAGCTGAAGGGGCGTGTTATATGAAGGAACAATGATCGAAAATATGGGCCGGAACGACATACCATTGATCTCTCCAGCCAGATTCTGGGGCTTTTCTGGTGGAATATACACGTACTGAGCATCTTTTTTACTGAGGCTGTATTTTTTTCCATCAAAATGAAGATTGCCTCTTCTGCGGCTAATCAAAGCTTCATCAAGCCAATCCTCCAAGTATTTACTGGCGTCCCATGCTTTGGATAAGGTCTTCAAGGCACCCTGGAGATCCTGCGTTTCTCTCAGGCTCTGGACGTCGAGCCGCGCATGCTTGATGACTATCGCCAGAGGGGATACTTTTGATAACCTTCCCCTACCGATAGTTAGTGATCCCGGCTGACAACTGGGATCAAATCTGAGCGCGCGCGCGCCGCGAGGCAGGAATATTCTGGCTCTGATTTCGCCCTTTGTCTCGAAAAACGCCAACGCTAAAGTCTCGGCTTCGCTGAAGCCTTCCCCGCTATCAACATATAACGTCGGGCGTACAAGTTGGGTAAGGCTTGAAGCAAGTTCGACCGATATTTCATAGTATCCTGGCGCCAACCCGGGCATACTAACGCCGAAGAAGGGATCTCCGCCAACCATCCGGTAGCTTGTCAGGCCGTTAGCCTCGTCCATCAAGACCAAATCATTAAGCGGAGTAAACGTAACTTCAACGGAATCAATGCGGCTGGACATAGGCATCCCTGGAGTAGATTCTATCCTCAGGCGACTTCGCTCACACAGTTCGCCCGTTGGGGAATTATCTGCTTTCAGAACATTGAACAAGCAAGAGTGAACGATTGCAAACTATTTTACAGCCTTGTTCCACTGCTCGAGTGTTGTGGAAAGGAGCGCGAGAAGCGCTTTTGTGGGAAGGGGCTGCACGTAACGCTGCTTGATACGAGCAACAAGCCCTCCTTTTTGCTTTTGTGTGGCTATATGTATTGCGTTCCGAATTGCCTCTGATGAGGGGCCCTCCAGATAAGTCGGCTCATCACCGAAAATCTCTCGTGACCAGCTATGATCGGCAAGAACGAGCGGTGCACCAGCAAGGGCTGCTTCGATTGCCGAAAAACCGGGGTAATCGTCACCCAGCTCCAGATAAGCAGAGCAACTTTGCATTGCAGATCTCAAAATTTCGGATGCTGGCTGTACATATGGCAAGAAGCGTACATTGTCACCGGCAATAGCACGGCATTTATCATAGTAGTGCTTGTCCGCATATCCGCCGATAAAAACCAAAGGGATTTCGAAATCCCTCAAGGCCTCAATGGTCTCCAGCTGACGCTTGTGCTCGGCAATCTGTCCAACCCAAAGGATATATCGGTCGATGCCGTAGGCGGATTGGAAAAGGCCTGCTTCGGCGGGCTTGCCAAAACTGGGGGCGATACCCGCCGGGACAACAACGATTTTGGAGCTGTCAACGGAAAAATTCTCTAGGCAGACAACCTTCTCGGCATTGGCTCTCAGTATAACAAGATCGGCAAGATCCAAGTGACGCTGAACGACATCGTGGGCTTTGTGCTGCCGATCGAAGAAGTTGAAATTTGGTATCAGGACGATCGGTTTCTCCGCGGCCTTCACATCTCGCAATAAATCTTCGCCGCCGCCGTGGGCAGAAAAATGAATGACCGCATCGTAGGCGCTGAGGCGTCTTGAATTTGGCCCGTAAAGATCTGCGCGAACACCAACGTCATTGATATATTCAGCAAGTTGATGCAGCTCAGTTTCGCCGCCTCCTGGTGACAAGAAAGCCTGGTGGTAGGTGGTCAGCAAGAGTCGCAAGCTTATAGATCCCTTTTGGCATTTGGTGACTGTAGTATGAAGTTAGCGATCTTCACCCTAACGCCTTCCGTCGGACCCTGCCATAGGCCATTTGTCAAAAAATGAGTGTATGCGCCGCTTTGGTCTAGGCGAGTTCGCTGCCCTTATTTCTGGCTGCGCTATCCAGCTAGTGCCCATCCATAAGCGGTAAATCGCTGACATTATTGATATAATCGCGATATATCGGCAGGCAAAGCCCGGCGGTTTCAGGTATTCTTTAGATCAAGCTACTGATTCTAAGGACGAACCCGTAACCGCCGGAGCCGACAATGCGCCAAGAACGCGCGGTCAAGCCAGTGTATTCAATCTTTTCGCCGAACATGAGATCGGTCATGAACTGAGGTCGATGTCGCAATGGCTGGATGAACATCGCGATCTGCTCGGGCTGGTGACGCGGGACCTGCGCCGGCATGGCCTTAAGGAGACCGGCCGCGAGGGGCTCCCAGCCGAGGCAGTGGCGCGCTGCGCGCGCCGCTCAAGCAGCATCGCCTGTTGAGTCATCAGGAGCTGGCCCTCCATCTCGAAGAGTCCGCCTCGTTCCGAGCCTTTGCCCGGCTGCCGTGGGGGAGCCCGAAGAATTCGGTCTTGCACAAGACGATCAGCGCGATCCGGGCGCAAACCTTTGAAGAGATCAACCGGGTGCTGCTGCCGAGCGCCCTGCAGGAGAAGCTCGAAAGCGGCAAGGTCGTGCGCGTGGATAGCACCGTCACCGTCGCACTGATCCATGAGCCGTTTATGGACGGGCACTAGCTAGGGGGATTTGCTGGGCGTAGGATCACTTGGCAACGTTCGACGACAGCGAAGTTCTACTCCGGCGACATCCGCGCGGCAACCTATACAAAGCGTTCGTCCGACGCGTCCGCCCCCGGTGCTAGGCGGCTCGCGCGCGGCGTCGTCATTGGCCGAAAGGGATCGTCGCCTCAGTGACAAACCACACGGTCGCCGCCCCGATATCTTTAAAAACCACTGAGAGGAGGTGGCGGGATGCCTTGAAGAACACCAGGGCCATGCCGCACTCGAACTTCTTGTCGGACTCTAAGCCCGTTACCCTGGACAATAAAGCTTGCGACAGCCTCCCACACGGCAAAGACGAGTAAGGGTGTGACGACAGCAAGCCGCACAGCGGCTCATCGGCAACGCTGGCAGACTGGCGCATATGTCGCTCGAGATCTCGTATGTGGCGCTATGCAACAACATCCTAGACGAGGCAAACAGTAACAAAATTACATGAGGCACGTTTGGGTAAATTCACGCGGTATTGACAAGAGGATAGCTAACTGTGTCCGGTATTGCTAGAACAGTTCAAGGCGCTCCCAGTTGTCGTTCAGGCTTCGACTGAAACCGCAGTCTAAATGAGGCTTGCTTCTGTCGTTGACGCATCCAAGGTCGTACCGCATAAAATGATAAAAATGTTTCAGCCAATATACGCAGACCACATAGCGTTGGTGGATCCAGAATTTTTACCGTTGAAATTGAATGATAATCGCTTTGCCGCGTGGCGGGAGATTCGAATTCTTGTCAATATGTACCGGCAAGGTTTACACAAGCACGCGGGATTTACCGGACTCTTCTCTCCGAAATTTAACCTGAAGACCGGTGTGACAGGGCAAGCCATTAAGAGTTTTGCGGAACGGAATGCCTCCGCAGACGTAGTCCTCATTAATCCGTTCCCACACCTAGCGTTTATTTCCTTCAATGCTTGGATGCAGGGCGAACATGCGCATCCAGGCTTAATTGATTTGGCAGATGAGTTATGCGACACCCTTGATTTGAAATTAAAGCCGGGTGTTGGGCGTCGACATTCTCCGAGAATATTGTGCTATTCGAATTTTTGGCTCGCAAAATCCGGTTTTTGGGAGGCCTATGTGGGAGAAATTCTGGAGCCGATTGTCACGTGGCTGGATCAACACCAAGATCATCCTTTAACACAGAGACTTTTCTCCAATACACTTCACACGGACCCAGCCCCATTTCTTCCATTCATTATCGAGAGAATGTTGACCACATATCTTGACGCATCAGAATGGATTGTTGCTGCTTATGAACTGCCGCTACTTTCGAGATGTCTAAATGAATTCGAAAAAGAGATCGCAGTACATTTCTATGACGAAGTCGCGAAAGCTGATCGTCAGAGCTATTTTTCGGATGATTTGCGTAAGAGAATGGATCTAGCGACCAAATTGCGGCAGTTGTATTTTTGGGAGAAATACAACAACAACTCCCACCCTCACATCATAAAAAAGTAGAGTTTAGCGTCTTTATCTTTGAATATATTTTCAGAGAGTCTCTGTAAAATTCGATTGTTGTGAGCGATGCGTTGTCGATAAAGGTGAAAGGAAATTTGGAGATTTCGATAGACATTGTAGCCAATACTATGAGCGCTATAATGCCGCCATGTGTCACAATAACAACGTTTTCCTGTGGTGCATCCAAATACGATTGGAGCGCCTGAATTGCACGTACCTGGGCTCCAGCGTATGATTCACCCTTAGGGAAATGAGTGAACACATCTACATTGGGTGATATCAGTTTTTTTTCGATACCGTCGCGCCAACTGAATCCTTGAAGATCGCCTGCATCCACCTCAAGGAAACCAGCGTTGCTTTCAAAAGAAGCTTCGCCGAAGATCAGTTCTGTTGTAGCGGTGGCGCGGGGAGCAGGGCTCGAAACGATCTTTGTGGCGGCCGATAGAAACAACGAAGGATGCCTCTGTCTAAGCGCAGCTGCCAACTCTTTCGCTTGCGTTTCTCCATTCATCGTCAGAACGGATGCAGATCGACCGTCTACCATCCCCTCTGCATTGAGTGTAGTTTCGGCGTGGCGGATCAGATGCATCGTCTTCCATGCCTTAGCCTCGGATAGCCGTTCAATTAGGCCCGGCTCACGACCGAATTGATAACCTGTTCCCATGCTGCAGCCGTTCTCTCTAGCGTGTAATGCTTTTTGGCATCCTTGTAACAGTTACTGGCCAAGCGCTCGCGAAGCTCAGTCGACGAGGCCAGTGAATTCAGAGCAAGCAGCCAGTCCTCGGTTGTATTGTCGACAAGTAAACCGGTCACCTTATTGGTGACAGCCATTTCATAGACTGGGCTTCTAGAAAAGATCGCGGGTAGGCCGGCTGCGCTATAGTCAACATACTTCACAGGTGATTTACACGCATTGAAAAGTATGTCGTCCGAATCTTCGTATCCCGATAACGGGACAATACAAAAATCGTAGTTTCTTCTCGATAGAATTTCCCGGTATTCTTTATAATCTATCGGCTTTTTAACACTTATTCTATCGTGGGAGAAAATTGAAGCGTCGAAGTTTTCGCAATAAAAATCGAGCCGCCAGTCTTTATTCCGGCTCAGAAACTCTTTTATTGCCCCTGCGAATGCAGCTGTTTGTGAGCCAAGCTTCAGCGTAAACATTGAAGATAACAATATAGACTTTGTGGATTCCTGATGAAGGTAGACATCCTCCTCGCAGAAATCGGTCGCATAGGGTATGCAATACGTCGGCCCTCGATAGGCCGGCGAGATCGCCTGACGGAAAAACGAAGTTGGGACCACAAGGCAATCAGCTAGGGTATAAATGTGGGAAATTATTTGCGGATCAGCACCCTTAAGTAAGTCCCTGCCGTAGCTTGGGTTGCCGTACATCCAGTCGTCAACGTCAACTATAATCGGTATGTCGAGCGCCTTAGCCCGAGATGCAAGAGCGGCGCTTAGGCGGGAGAAGGGCCTATTCATTATTAGGACGTCGAAATCGAGAACAGCCTGCTCTAGAAGTCTCTCAGTTGTTTCGATTATCAGCAAAATCGGCTTTCGGGTGCTAAATTCGCGCAGAGGCCGAATTATGCGCAGAAACACCGAAAGCGAGACATCGTGCCCCACAATGGTTGATCGTCGAGCCTCTACCGCTATACGTAGCATCCTCTGTTCCGGCATGTGTTGTGCTTGCAGACAATGCGAAAATTCCCTAGAGGAAATGGGCCGGTCGAGTCAAGGCCGTAAGCCGGGCTAGGGAGACGGCTTCCCGAATGCAGTTTTTACAGAGGTTTGTTGATGCTCCACCCGAAATACAAAGGCGTCATTCTGGCAGGTGGAAAAGGGACGCGTCTCTACCCGGCCACTATTCCGGTTAGTAAGCAGTTGCTTCCGGTCTACGACAAGCCTATGATTTACTATCCGCTTAGCACGTTAATGATTGCCAACATAAAGGAAGTGTTGGTGATTTCTACGCCGAGTGCACTTCCGCTTTATCAGGAGCTTTTGGGTAACGGAGAACAGCTCGGCATGCGCTTCGAATATGCCATACAGGCGGAAGCTCGAGGTCTGGCCGAGGCATTCATTATTGGTGAGCGTTTTATCGGTGAGGCTTGCGCTGCGCTTGCGCTAGGTGACAACATTTTCTACGGCACTGGCGTTGGCACGAGCGTGCGCAACGCTGCTGAGCGCAGTTCGGGCGCCACCGTTTTCGCTTATGGTGTCAGTGACCCGGAGCGTTACGGAATTGTCGAATTCGAGAGCGATGGAAATACGCCGATTTCAATCGTCGAGAAGCCTGCCAAGCCACGCAGCCACTACGCGGTTACTGGCCTGTATTTCTACGATAACGATGTCATCGAGATATCGAAGAGCATTAAGCCCTCGGAGCGCGGTGAACTAGAGATTACGACTGTCAACGATGTCTACCTAAAGGCTGGCAAGCTCCATGTCGAAAAACTCGGCCGCGGTAACGCGTGGTTCGACACCGGAACCCATGATAGCCTTCTTGAATCGAGCCAATTCGTACACACGATCGAAAAACGCCAGGGCCAGAAGATAGCATGCATTGAGGAAATCGCCTGGCGCATGGGCTTCATCGATGACGAGCAGCTCGCACAACTGGCTCATCCACTTGTGTCGAGCGGCTATGGAAAGTACCTGCTGAGCCTAATTCCGCGATAGTTTCTCTATACGCGGAATTGGACTGGTCTGCCGTCTAGTAGCTAAAATTGTGATCGACGTCAGCAAAGCGCGTGGCAGTAGCATCCTTTGGCGAAAGCAACACGGCAAGTTTGGGCCAATCGATCGCGACGTCAGGATCGTTCCATAGGAGCGACCGCTCGGACGCAGCATCCCAGTATCCCGTCTGTCGGTAGGAAACGAGGGTATCATCCTCCAGCGCCATGAAGCCATGGGCGAAGCCCTCGGGAACGTAAAACATGTGGTTGTCTGTGCCGCTAAGCTCCGTACCCGTCCATTTACCATAGGTCGGCGATCCCAGGCGCAGATCCACGGCAACGTCGAATATCCGCCCGTGAACGCAGCGGACTAGTTTTCCCACCGCGTGAGGATTGATTTGATAGTGCAAGCCGCGAACGACTCCCTTTGAAGAGCGTGATTGATTATCCTGTACAAATTGCGGCAACCCAAGTTCCTGGAACGCGGAGGCGCGAAACGTCTCAGTAAAGGAGCCGCGATCGTCTCCGAATTCCCTATGTTCCAAGAGCAGGACATCGGGGATAGCCTGAGGAATAGCCTTGAAGTTCATTTTTTTCTTCCCTTGAGATGGCGATCACGCTAGCAGCTTTGACGTCGATAAAGATCCGATATAGGGACACTCCCTTGAGTACAAGGTAGTGCGGAGAGCTTTCATGCGCAAAACAGCAATGGTCACTGGTGGAGCGGGCTTTATAGGATCGGCAGTCTGTCGATATCTCATTGGCGAAACAGATTACGATGTCGTCAATCTGGATCTGCTGACGTACGCTGGTGATCTTCGCTCGCTCGACTCCATCAAATCCAGTCCGCGCTTCTCGACCATACAAGGTGACATCGGTAATAGCGAGCTGGTGGGTGAAATACTGCAACGTCACCGCCCATCAGTCATTCTACATCTCGCGGCGGAGTCTCACGTCGACCGCTCTATCGATGGGGCGGCGCCCTTCATCGAGACCAATATCGTTGGCACGTTCCGGCTTCTGGAGGCCGTTCGCGGCTATTGGTCGGCACTCTCACCGGCCGAGCAGCGGGAATTCCGTTTTCTGCATGTCTCGACAGATGAGGTGTATGGTACGTTGGGCGACGAGGGACTTTTCTCGGAAACAACGCCCTATTCGCCAAACTCGCCTTATTCTGCATCGAAGGCTGCATCGGACCATCTGGTCAATGCCTGGCACCACACGTATGGCCTTCCGATTGTTATTTCGAATTGTTCAAATAATTATGGTCCGTTTCAATTTCCGGAAAAGCTCATCCCACGCATGATTACAACTGCGCTGGAGCATGGCTCGTTACCGGTATACGGCGCCGGTAACAATGTCCGCGACTGGTTGCACGTGGACGATCATGCTTCCGCTCTGTGGCTTGTGGCGACGAAGGGCCGCCTTGGTGAAAAATACAATATCGGCGGACGCAACGAGCGCCGCAACGTCGATGTCGTTCGCACCATTTGCTCCCTGTTGGACGAGTTGGGACCTCCTGCACCTCAAGGAGGATATGAGAGCCTTATCACCTACGTGACCGACCGCCTCGGTCACGATCACCGCTATGCGATAGATGCAACGAAAATCGAAACCGAACTCGGCTGGAAAGCGAAATATGATTTCGATCACGGTCTGCATGCTACCATCTTGTGGTATCTTTCCAACGAGTGGTGGTGGCGACCCCACAAGGATGCTGCCGAAGCCCTCTATAAGGCAAAAGCCAAATGACACTCTTGATCCTGGGTAAGAATGGACAGGTTGCAACAGCGCTTGCAGAACTGGCCGAGGAACGCGGCCTCGAATGGGTTGCCTGGGGTCGGGGCGAGCTCGATCTTTCGGATCTCGACCAAACATATGCAGCAATCATGAAGTCGGGAGCATCAGCCATCGTAAACGCTGCGGCTTATACCGCTGTAGATAAAGCGGAGAGCGACGCTGCCTCGGCGATGCGTCTGAACGCGGATGCCCCAGCGATCATCGCACAGGCCGCAAGGGAGCTCGATGTCCCCTTTGTGCATATCTCCACAGATTACGTGTTTTCGGGCGACAAAACGATGCCCTATACCGAAGACGATGCGATATCGCCGATCAGCACCTATGGCCTAAGCAAGGCCGAAGGCGAGAAGCGTGTGCGTGAGGTCTATTCGGCAGCTACCATCCTGCGCACTGCCTGGGTTTTTCACGAGAGCGGAAGCAACTTCGTCAAGACCATGCTTCGCCTCGGCGGGGAGCGCAAGGAACTGCGCGTCGTCGCCGATCAGCATGGCAATCCGACCTATGCGGGCGATATTGCCTTGGCCTGCCTGAAGATTGTTGAGATAGCGAAGGCTCGCTCGCGCAACGTCGCGGGCACGTTCCATTTCGCCGGTCGCGGATATACGACATGGCACGGGTTTGCCGAGGCAATCTTCGCCGAAGCGGCAGCGCATGGATGGGCAGTGCCCGACCGTGTGACGGCAATCTCGACCGCCGAATATCCGACGCCGGCAAGGCGACCAGCCAATTCACGTTTTGATTGCAATCGGATCGCCAGCGCGCTGGAAATTGAAGCTCCGCACTGGCGAGACTCCTTAGCTCACTGCCTGCAGCGGCTGGCGGTGATCAGGAGTTAATCGATCCTGCATCAGGGCAAGAAAGCCTAGGCCTTCTTTTGCTCCCATTTGCTTATTAGTGGGAGCTTGTGGGATAGGACCGGATGCTTTTGATCTCGAGAAGAGGATAACTAATATGTTAGTTGAGACACAGGCGACGAGCCCGTCGAATCCGTCGTGGTCTGAACCGACTAAGTCCTTGCGGATACAGAAATCGCCGCCTGGGATGTATAACAACATCAAATTGGCCTATTTCCTGGCTTGGTACGATGTGCGGCACCGTTATGCCCGATCAGTGATCGGCCCTTTTTGGATTACGTTACAGACAGCAATTTTCGTAGGCTGCATTGGCTTTGTCTTTAGCGCTATATCGAACGTCTCCGTTCCCGACTTCTTGCCGTATTTTGCAGTTAGTTTCGTTATGTGGAACTTTTTGTCCGGCGCGACCAACAATGCGACGACGACGCTGCTGGGTGCGGGTGGATTCATCAAGGATCGGGGGCTGCCTGCCTATATCTTCTATGTCCAGTGCTTTTTCCGGCATCTACTGTTTCTCGCCCATAACATCCTGGTTCCGATTATTCTTTTCATCTTTCTCGGAGGGGCTACGTTCCTCGGTCTCCTCATGGCTATTCCAGGGCTGATCATTTTCATGGCGGTGACGCTCTGCCTATCGCTCGTGGCGGGAACGCTTGCCACGCGCTATCGAGACGTGCAGCCGCTGGTGGAGTCATTTATGAACTTGGCCTTCCTTGCCTCACCGATCATGTGGAAACCGCATGTGGTCGCGGGTCGCGACTATCTGCTGCACTATAACCCCGTCGTGCATTTGCTTGCGATCTGGCGAGAGCCATTGTTGAACGACGCCATGCCCTGGGATAGTTTTATCGTGTCGCTGGGACTTCTCGCAATTCTCGCCCTGTTGAGCTGGTTTGCGCTAACGCGCCTGCGCAACGCGGCTTTCTGGATCTGAACAATGGCTACGATCACGCTTGAGAAAGTCACGCTTGACTATCCGATCTACGATCTGAACGACAAGTCTTTGAAGAGGCTTTTGCTGTCCGCTGCGGGCGGATCTACCGAAAAAACAACAGTTATTCGCGCCCTTCACGAGATCGACTTTGAGGTTAAAGCTGGGGAACGCATCGGGCTGTACGGACCGAACGGTTCCGGCAAGACGACGCTGTTGCGGACAATCGCGGGTATTTTTCCAATATCCGGCGGCAACATCTCCGTCACCGGTCAGATGACGCCTTTGCTCGGGCTTGCGATCGGCGCCAATATGGAAATTTCTGCCGAGGACAACATCAGGCTCTTGCTCCGGGTGGATGGTATCAAACCAACGAAAGAGCTTGTTGATTCGATCTGGGAGTTTACGGATCTAGAGGACAAAATGCGCCGCATGCCCTTGCGCACGTTCTCTTCGGGCATGCTGATGCGCGTACTTTTCTCAGTCTCGACGGCGTTCTCACCGGAGATCCTTCTTCTGGATGAATGGCTGAGCGTCGTTGATGAAACCTTTTCCAAGAAAGCCGAGCGGCGCATGGAGGATTTGGTTTCCCGATCCAAGATCCTCATCATTGCATCCCACAACATGAAGATGCTTGAGCGTGTTTGCACACGCATCGTGCGGCTTGAGCAGGGGCACATCAAATCCGATGAAGCTGTCGTGCCGGCGCAGAAGATTGATAGTGCGGAAGCGCCTGCAACTGCGGTTAGCTGACCCATAATACAGAGAGAACAGCGTTGAGCACAGTGCATATTCATGCCCGAGATATCGTTTTAAACGATGCTGTCGGCAGCTTCGCGCGGCAGATCGCCATTCTGGCGGAGGAAGCAGGCCACCACGTTCGACTTTGGGCTGAACATACAGACGTTCAAGAGCCTCACCCTGTTGAAAGCCGCTCTGCATTCTGGACGGCAGTCCAGCCGCAAGATGTCATCTTTTTCAATCATTCGATCTTCGATCCTGCGCTTGAGGATATTATCGCTCTACCGAATCCTAAGATTGTCTATTTCCACAATATCACACCGCCTGATCTGATTGATCGTGCCGACGAGCGAACAATCGAAAACTGCCGGCTGGGCCTTGGGCAGCGTCGACTTCTCGCTAAGTTCGACATCATCATGGTCAATTCGGAAGTGACTGCTAAGTGTCTGCTCGAGGCGTTCGACGCGGATGCTTTAGCGCATCACAAGGACCGGATCGTCATTTGCCCGCCGCTCATCGGCGCGGACCGGTGGAATGCTGTTCAGGCCGAAGATCTCCGAGCTGAGTCGAATAAACGAAATCTCCTCTACGTCGGGCGCATCGTTGCACATAAGGGCGTCCTCGACATTGTCGATATCGCCGGAGAATTAGCGGCGCTGAAGATGCCGGTTGCACTCGATATAGTCGGTGGTCCCACAAACGGCCCCTACGTCGATTTTGTCAAGGCACTCGCAAAGACGATCGAGGAAACTCATGGCGTGCCTGTCACCTTCCATCATGGGATATCGGATCGCCAATTGAAGGCGCTCTATGAAATGACGACGGCCTGCATCGCGCACTCGTCTCACGAAGGGTTTTGCGTGCCCGCCCTCGATGCGCTGGCCTTTGATAAACCGATGTTCGTCACTCCCGTTCCCGCAATATTGGAGGTGTTGGGGTCTGCGGCATTGCTAATTCCGGAAAATGACAAGGCGGGGGCCGCCGCGGCGATCGCGGCTTTTCTTATAGATGGCGACCACGCTGGCCACGCCTCCTTGCGGAAGAAACGCCTTGAGGAACTGCGGATAAAGGCTGATGGCAGGCTTATCCTGAGTGCTATCGAAGGTTTGGGAGCGGCCTGATGCAGATTGTCTATGCGACTTATCCTTGGGCATTCGAAACACCGGGCGGCGGCGAAATCCAGCTGCTGAAATATGAACAGTATCTGCTCAACGCCGGCGCGGATGTGGTGCGGTACGATCCCTGGGGTGGCGGCCTCGACAAGGCGGACATATTCCATTTTTTCTCGTGTATGGGCGGCTCCGTACATCTTTGTAACTACGCGAAGGCGCGGGGCATTCCTCTCGTCATTTCCGCCAGCCTCTGGCTGACGGAAGAAACCACTCATCTCTACCCGATCGCCGAAATCGCCGCGCAGCTTTCCTTGGCCGATGCGATCGTTACTAATGGCGATGTAGAGAGCGACCGTATCTCGACCATACTCGGTCTATCGCGTGAACGCTTCCATACGGTGCGCAATGCCTGCGATCCGTGGTTCGGAGAGCCTGTTGACCCTGGACTTTTCCGCTCCGCCTACGAGGTTGACGGGCCGTTTGTGCTCAATGTCGGGAATATCGAGCCACGCAAGAACCAGTTGGCTTTGATTCGCGCAGCAAAGCAGGCCGGCAAGCCATTGATACTCCTCGGTCATATCCGAGACGCAGAATATGGTAAGGCTTGTCTCGCTGAAGCCGGTCTGAATGTTCGCCATTTGGGCGCACTTGATCACGATAGTCCGCTGCTGCGGTCTGCATATGCTGCTTGCGAGGTTTTCTGTCTGCCTTCAACGTTGGAAACGCCAGGCCTTGCTGCTTTAGAGGCATCGGCTGCAGGTGCGCGACTCGTGATCACGGGTGAAGGCTCCACCCGCGAGTATTTTGGAGATCATGCTCTGTATGTCGACAGCGACGATGTAGAGGGGATTGCCGCCGCGTTGATAAAAGCAGGAGAATCGCTGCCCTCGGAGCAGCTGCGGCATCATGTGAACAAGAACTTTACCTGGAATCGCGCCGTCGAGCCGTTGCTAGAACTCTATCACAGGCTTGCGGCTGCGCGTTGACAGGCGAGTCTATTTGCCCTTACCAGAGCGCATTTGACGCGGAATTTCAAAGGCTGAAAGACAATGATTTTTAGCGCTCTTCGGAACGGCATTCGCGGGGCCTTGGCAACGACCATCGTCTACCCCCTCACAGAGCGCTATGAAGCCCGCGATATTCGCAGCAAAACGAGATGGGTTAGAGAAGAGATCGACCGCCCGTTTGCAGAGCGACGTGCGCGTGCGGTGGCGCGCCTTGCCGAAACAGTTGTCTTTGCCGGCGCCAAGGTGCCGTACTATCGTGATCTGTTCAGTTCGATCGGCTTCGATCCGGTGAAGGTGGCTGCGGACCCCCGATATATCGAGGATTTGCCATACCTAACGAAGGATATCATTCGCGAACAGGGTCAAAGGCTGATGCGCGAGGACCGGGACGGTATGCGGATTCATGTGGCCAAGACTGGTGGTTCGACTGGACCGTCCGCTCATATTTATTATGATCAGGAGGCGGCGGACTGGTCTTCGGCCGTCACCCAGGAAAGCCGCCGTCGCGTCGGAAACACGCACTGGCGTAGCGAGCTGCATTTCGCCTCGAAATTTCCGGAGGTATTTCCGTGGCGGGACCGCATGCGTGAGCATGTGAAGTGCTTTGCCATGAATCGCGACAATATCTTCTTCGCAACATTCGCAAGCGAGGAACTCGAACAGATATGGCGCAAAATAAAGTCGATCCGGCCACATCTGGCGCATGCCCATCCGTCTACCGCCGATCAGATCGCAGCCCATGTCGAGGCGACCCGCGGCAGGGATAAAGGGTTCCAGATCTTCGAATCTTCCGGCGAGTTGCTCGAGGCGCGGCAGCGAGAGCGCATCGAGCGGGTGCTGCAATGCCAGGTGATTGATCGCTATGGCTTGGCGGAAGCCGGCGTGATCGCCTACCAGATCGATCCTAAGAGTTCCGATATGCGATTTTACGAGTTTTTCGCATGGCCGGAGTTGCGGACGGAAGAGGAAACAGGGTTGGCGGATGTCCCTGAAGGTGCTCGCAGTGGTGAGTTGGTGATAACTCCACTTTTCAACAGGATGATGCCGCTGTTGCGCTATCGCACCGGTGACAACGCCATCCTAGCGCAGCAGCCAAATGGTATTGTCATTCCCCGTATGGTTGGCCGCGTTCACGACGTGATCATGTTGGGCGGCACGCCACTTCCCACCCACTTTATCCAGGACGTGCTTGATCGCGTCGGTGGCATTCGTGAATTCCAGATTCAGATGCTCCATGGCAAACCGGTGTTTCGGCTTGTGCCAGAGGATACCGCCGACACAAATGCAATCCGGGAACGCATTGCCTCGTGGTGGTCCGACAATGTCGAGGTCGAATTCATCACGCCAGCCGACCTGAAGCTGGTCGGCCTGCGCCAGAAATTCAGGCATTTCGTACCAGAAGAGGCATCGGGGCAATGATCACCGTATTTGCAGGTAGACCCGGTGATTCCACCACCGAGATCGTCGCGGAAGCATTCCGCCGATCGGTAACCCGGGGTCTGGTAACGGTAGTATCCGACGATCCCGTGCCGACAATTGGAGACGGAAATGTTTATGTCTTCATCTCCCCCCGGGTGGATCAAGCGCCCCTTGTCGCTGCGGCTTCTAGGTCAAACGCCAAGGTGCTTCTATTTGGTCACTTGCCCGACAAAGTCGCGTCTCTGGCGGGACTGGCTGAGCCGGGATCTCTAGCTTCCGGATGGGCCGATGCGGCGGCGTGCCCGCCGACGCCAATTTATACGACAACGCGATCATCGGCGGTGGTCAGCTGGAACAAGCATCCCCTGGCGAATGCATCACCATTTTCGTCGCGACCTTTCTTACGATTTGACTATGCCGACGAATGGAACAACTTAGGATACGGACGGATTACGGCCGATGGTGGGTCATGGTCTATTGCGATGACGAGCGAAGCTCTCGGCGCAACGATGCTCGCGGTGGCTTCTGCACCGGGTATTGCGAAAGATCTCCCGTTCGTCACCTTACTGGAAAACGAGACGGCGTCCATCCTCTGGTGGAACCGTCCAGTGGGTCCAGTCGACAGCGCCGAATGGGCCGTGATCGAGACATTCCTCGCGGATTGGCGGCACGAGGACAGGCCGTGCATTCCGGTCATTGGGGAAATTCCGCACGGATATGACGCTGCAGTGACGATGCGCCTGGATTGCGATGAAGACATTGCATCGGCGCGGCCATTGTTCGAACTCTATCGTTCGCGCGGCTTGCCTTTCTCGGTGGCGATCAAGACTGCTCAGGAAGACAAGGACGAACACGTCGCGCTGATGAAGGAGGTTCTGGATGCCGGCGGCGCCGTTCTCTCGCACTCTGTTACGCATGCACCCCGCTGGGGAGGCTCCGGAGAAGCCTGCGAGATAGAAGCTCGAACCTCTTCAGACTGGCTCGAGCAGCGCCTTCCGGGCTTGACCGTGCGCTATGCCGTATCGCCCTTCCATCAGAATCCCGCCTACGTGCCAGAAGCGCTGAAGCGCGCGGGGCTGCAGGGTTTCGTTGGTGGTATCATCGCTAACGATCCGGAAATGCTAATGGCTAAGGGGGGAACGATACCGGGTGACGGGTCGGGAATCGTTACGCACAGCCAACAATGTATGTTGCATGGTGATTGTATTCTGAGGGAGGGGGATCCTTTGGCGATCAACAAGCAGGCGTTCATGGTCGCAGTTGCTGCCGGAAACCTGTTCGGCTATCTCGATCATCCATTCTCGCCGCGCTATGACTACGGTTGGGGATCTGAGGAACATCGCCTGTCGCGACATAGTGAGTTTATTGACCATATCGAATCGGAAATGGCGGGTCGCCCAATTCTTTGGCTCAATGAAGAGGATACCTTGGACTGGATCGCGGCCAAGATGCGCCTAACGATGCGAGAAACGAACAATGGCTTCGAACTGATCGAAGGTACCGCGGTTGGAACCCCGTCAGGTCTAGCATTCTCCGTTCGTTGGCACGGCGCCACGGTGGCGTTGGCGGATTTTGTCGATGGCTGAAATCGGCGTGCGTCATGTCATGATCATCGTAGGCACGCGGCCAGAGGCAGTTAAGATGGCGCCGGTCATCAAGGCGCTATACGCGCGGCCAGAAGCTTTTCGCTGTACGGTGGTCTCAACGGGACAACATCGTGAGATGTTGCGCCAGACATTGACCAGCTTCGGGCTGTCCGTGGATGTCGATCTGGACATCATGCAGCCCGATCAAACGCTTGCCTCGTTGACAGGAGCTGCGATCGGAGCATGCGAAAAGATCTTTCAAGCTGCAAGACCGGACGTCGTCCTTGTGCAGGGGGATACGACGACGGTTCTTTCGGCGTCATTGGCTGCACATTACGCCCAGATTCCAATTGCTCATGTCGAAGCGGGTCTGCGGACCTATGAGCGCTACAACCCATTTCCGGAGGAAATGAACCGCAAACTCGTTACGTCGTTGGCTACACTGCATTTTGCGCCGACAGAAGGATCGGCACGACAATTGCGGAAAGAAGGCGTCTCCCCATCCAAGATCTTCGTTACCGGCAACACCGTCGTCGATGCGCTGGAAGAGCTTCGAGGCAGGGTGACCTCCGAGAATATATCGCCCGGCGTCAAGGAATTGGTAGCGCGAAGCCAGGGACGGTTCGTGCTTGTAACGTGCCACCGCCGGGAGAGCTTTGCGCATGACCTCAATGTCATTGTCGAGGCGATCGCCACGCTGGCCGACCGCTTTCCAGATCGCACGTTCTTTTTTCCCGTGCACCTAAATCCAAACGTTCGCGCGCTAGTGATGCCAAGGCTCAATGAGGTTAAAAATGTTGTGCTGGGGGATCCGGTGCCCTACGCAGATATACTATTTTGTCTCTCCTCTGCGGAGCTGGTGCTGACGGATTCGGGAGGCTTACAGGAAGAGGCTCCTTCATTCGGCGTGCCAGTCATCGTGTTGCGCAGGACGACGGAGCGGCCAGAAGGGGTACGCGCCGGCTTCTCTCGCCTAGTGCCGATCGCACGGGAAAATATTGTCTCCCTGGCTAGCTCCTGGCTCAGGTCTCGTCGCAAGACAAAGCTGGCTGGAAGAGCCAATCCTTACGGAGACGGCAATGCTGCCGCGCGGATCGTCGACATACTGTCGAAGGAGCCGTTGCCGTGACCGGTGACGATAAGCGAATGACATTCGTCATGTTTTCGACAGCTGATTGGGCAGCACCTTACTGGACGAACAAGCAGCATATCGCCGACCGCTTGGCCAAGCGGGGCCATCAAGTGCTCTATATCGAGTCACCCGGAATTCGTTCCCCTAGAGCCAATACGCGTGATCTGCTCCGCATATGGGACCGCCTGAAGAGAGCGTTCATTCCCCCAAAGAAAGTTGACCAAACGCTCTGGGTCTACGCGCCGCTGACAATTCCATTCGGTCATAAGAGCAGACTTGTCCGAGCTTTCAATCGGTGGCTGCTTGGCTCGGCGATCCGCAAATGGCTGAAATGCAACCGCGATGGTGATGATGTTATTGTATGGACCTACCACCCGTATATTGACGGCATCATGGATGGTTTGCCGGTACGGTCTACTATTTATCACTGTGTCGACGATCTTGCTGCCATCCCTGGCGTGGACGCCGATTCGTTTCGAAAAGCAGAAGTGACGCTTCTCGAAGGAGCGGATCGTGTATTTACGACAAGCCCTTATCTTCAGTCTCACTGTGCGGCCGTGGCTGGAGAGCGCAGTGTCTACGAGCGCAACGTCGCCGATATCGAGCATTTTTCGCAGGCGAGGCATGCTGGAACAATCCCTGCCGAGTTGGCTGAAATTAGTGGACCGAAGCTCTGCTACACAGGAGTTTTGTCCGACTACAAGCTCGATTTCTCGCTCATTGAACAGTGTGCCGTTGCTCGGCCCGGCTGGAATTGGATCTTCATCGGAGACGAGCCGGAGGGCCAAAAAAGCCCGGCCGTTAGCCGCTTAAGTGAACTGCCCAACGTTTATTTTTTGGGGTACCGGTCCTATGACACTCTACCGAGCTATTTGCGCGGGACAGATATTGCAGTTCTTCCCAACCTAACAACAGGTTACATGTCGGGCGTTTTCCCGATGAAGTTATACGAGTACATGGCAGCAGGAAAACCCATCATCTCCACAGCGATAGACGCGCTCGATGATATCAAGGATCAAATTGCCGTAGCGCACGATCCAACGGAATGGATTTATAGCGTCGAGAAATTACTTACCGCACCGCCTGAGGCGATTGGACTGCATGATCCAAGGCTTCTAAATTTTAGCTGGGAGGCGCGACTCGACCGAATGCTTGCATGGATATGAAGAGAATCTCTCCAGCCGCGTTGTCGATTTTATTCCTGATTTCAATCGGCGAAAGGTTCTGTATCCTTGCACTCGGGCGGCAAGGACATTGACATGCAACGCTTTGACATCAAGGTTGGACCCGTAATCGGAACTTTGATCTGTGCTGATTATCCTAACTCGCCACAGCGTAGCGGCACGACCTGAGCTCACGGCATCTGTTACTGCTCCGCACAAGTACCCGACTGAGTCCTGTGTACAGCTTATCCGAGCACCCCATCATTTACATAGGTCCTACCCTCAAAGATGCCAAACTCCAAGTAATGCACAAGAGGGTCGATGCCGGCAGCGGCGACATCCGGGTAAAGTTTCAAATATCCCGCAGTGTCAAACTTTGCGGAGGGATCTCGCCCCTCATGCCAACCAAACTCCAAGTAATGCTGGAACGGGTTGATTCCAGCAGCCGCTACGTCCTTGTACCTGGCCAAATATGCTGAGGTGTTAAAAAATGCGTCGGGATCTCGCCCCTCATGCCAGCCGTACTGGTTAAAGTGCTGCTGTGGATCGAGATGGGCGGCCGCTACATCCGCATTATTCTGGTAGTAGAATTGTCCATTAATTAGCAGATCATTCGCCGTGACAGCACGCCCCTCATACATACCGAAATGCAAATAATGCTCAAGCGGATCAATCTTTGCTGCGGCGACATCTGGGTTGATCCGCAGATATTCCTTCGTATTGAACCGGTCAGAGGGATCTCGCCCTTCCTTCCATCCGAATTGATCATAATGCTGTAAGGGGTCGATTCCCGCAGCCGCAACATCATGATATTTCGCCAAATATTCGGACGTACTAAAGAAACTGTTCGGATCACGCCCTTCCTTCCAACCAAGTTGATCATAGTGCTGGTCCGCATCAACGCCGGCGTTGAGAACATCACGATTGTGGGTGTAATAGAACATATCATCGACCAGGCTGTCACTTTGAACAACCGCTCTATCGGAAAACTGTAGCTTCTCAATTGAAACCAAGCTTTCCACCGCTCCGCCACCCTTGACTATCATGGCGCGATAACCGTAGTCGACCGTCGCCTGTGCTAGACTGAAGTCAAAGACGGCCGTGTCGAAACCAGCTCCCCCGTCCAGCCAGTCGTTACCGGTACCACCCTTTAGCGTATTATTTGCAGCATTGCCGATAATCGTATCGTTGCCGGATCCGCCAATTGCGTTTTCGATCAAGGAGCGGCTATCGCCATGATACTGCAGGGCATTATAGACATTGCCGTGCGCGAAGTTGCCATCCCCGAGGTAGGCTCTTTGTGCAGCGGAAATCAATGACCAGCTGCCCGGTCGTAAATCTATAGATAGATTTGTTGTGTAGTTCGAGAAATCATAGGTGTCGTTGCCACCACCATCCCAAATGGTGAGAAAAATGCGATTGTCGCCGGGCTTTCCTTGCCCGACGCCATCAATGAACATTTCACCGGTCGTGGGTGAAAAGGTGTAAGTCGTATCTCCGGAATGCGTCGTGAAATTGGCACCATATAGCTTCTGGATCGCTGCAATGTCATACATCATCGGCGACTGCGCAAAGCCAAAGTGTTCGTTTGTAAGGCCAGCGCTCGTCGATGCCGCAAAATAGGAGCGGTAGCTCATGACAGTGAATTCCATGCTGTCATGCCAAATACTCATCGTCGAGGAATTATAGGGTGAAGGCTCAAAAGAATGCTTGAGTCCAAGTGCATGTCCGATTTCGTGGAGAGTGGAGATCCAGGCGTAATTGCCTTTGATCGGGTCGGTCATCGCACTTGTGCCGGTCTGCGTACCAAACCAGACGTCACCACCCTGATCAGAGTTCGATGGCATATATGTATAGGCGGTATCTTGCGCCTCATCCGACATGCCAAAACGAATTGTGGCACTTCCCGGATCTGCTTGTTCGTTGAACGAAAGATTCGAGACGGAAGCATATTGTGCCAACGCGGAATTCACCGCAGTCTGCATGGTGACATTGAGTGGCTGAAACGTCAGCTGCTCCCCGGTACTATAGCTGCCATACTGCGCACTGCTCGTCGGAAACGAAAAATCCAGTGAAGTTTGCGCCCAATACTGTCCATAGATCAAGCCATCGGCATCGTCTCCAAATACCGAAACGGGATAGGTGATAGTAAGCATTCAACAAATCTCCCGGTGCATGGCGTCTCTAAAAGCCCTCTTTCACTGAGCTGAGTAAACGAGGAAAGGAAAATATGCAAGTATGGGTAGCATCATCTTTGGCACTATCCTTGATTCCCGGGCGCCGTCCATCTCCGCATCGTTACTATTCTTTAAACGCGCGAACCACCTGATCGGTCAACGGTTTTGCCAAATAGGCTAACATCGTTCGCTGATCCGTGTGGACGAATGCCTCCACCGGCATGCCAGCTATTGGCACCATATTACCCAATCGGGCCCATTCAACCGCAGGTATAGAAACTCTGATATCATAGTAGCCTTGCCCAGTACGCTGATCGGTTGTTATGTCGGCGCCGATACTAGTTATGCGGCCTGCTAATCCCTGCGTGGTGCGTTGATTGAAAGCCGAAAACCGAACCATCACCTCCTGCCCGACAGTCACTTGATCGATATCTCGTGGTGACAGTTTGAGTTCCGGCGTCAATGCATCCTTGTCGGGCACGATCTGCATGATCGCCTCGCCAGGCGTGACGACCGTTCCGGTAGCATGAACGACAAGCTGATGAACGATCCCCTCCTGGGGTGCGCGAATATCAACGTGCTTCAGCTCATCTTCGGCAGCAACGAGCCGCTCAGAATATTCGCCGATATCACTTTCGGCCTGCCGCAATTGATCCGATATCTCGGTTCTTTGATCGTCATCGACTTGAATAATCTGCAACTGGGTTTCGGCAATTTTTCCATTGGTTTGAGCCGCGGAGGCGACCAGGCTGCCAAGCTGTCCGGTGAGATCAGCTGCATCACGCCGTAAGCTATAGACTCGCGTCGCGGGAATGATGCCCTGCTCAAGCAATGGCTGAAGACTGGTGAGTTCGGTATTTATGATATCGATCGCCTGTCGTTTACCTTCCTGTTGAGCGCCCAGCCCATCCGCCTCCTTCGAAAGCTGACGAACCCGTTCGGCCAATTGCGCCTTGCGGCCTATTCTGGATGAGCGCCGGTCTTCAAACAGCCGCCGTTCTCCGTCAAGTATCGCCGCTACTTCGGCTATATCTTGTTCGTTTAGAAGGTCCTTTGGAAAAGTGATCGTTTCTTTCGCATCTCGCTCTGCCGAGAGCCGAGCTACACGCGCCGAAAGTTCCTTCAGACGCTTTGAGATGATGGCACGATTGGCACGTGCCTGCGTATCGTCAAGATGTACGAGTATTTGGCCAGCTGCAACGAGATCGCCGTTTTTGACGAACACCTGGCCAACAGTGCCGCCCCTTTGGTGCTGGACGGGCTTGACATAGCTGTCAACAACCAGCGTCCCAGTGGCGATAACGGCACCCTGAAGATGAATGGTGGCAGCCAATCCTCCCAGAACGCCGACGAGAAGGATGACGGCGGCGAGCGCAACCAGCGTCAGGCGGCGCACGGCGCGTTCGGCGAGGGGCGCAAGAGCGCCGTTCATTGCGCCATCTCCCCACCGCCGACAATCAGCCGGACGGTTTGAGGCTCCGGGGGTCCGGGCTGCGTTGTCCTCCTGAGAACTTCATCCTTCGGCCCGAAAGCCTGCATTTGGCCATTCGCCAACACGAGAACCTTGTCGACCGCAGCAAGCGCGCTAGGACGATGCGCAACGACTACGACAATGCCTCCTCGGGCCTTTACGCTCAGTATGGCTCGCGATAGCGCCAGCTCTCCATCAGCGTCGAGATTCGAATTTGGCTCGTCGAGAATGATCAGGAACGGCTCGCCATAGAGCGCGCGGGCCAGCGCAATGCGCTGCCGCTGTCCGCCTGACAACGCGGACCCTTGCTCGCCAATCTTCGTTTCAAAGCCTTTAGGAAATTGCAGGATCATGTCGTACACGCCCGCCGCCTTCGCAGCAGCAATAATCTTGTCCGAGGTCGCATCCGGATCAAACCGAGCAATGTTTTCGGCGATGGATCCGCTAAACAGTGCGACATCCTGCGGCAGATATCCGATATGTTTGCCAAGTGCATGCGGATCCCATTGCGACAGTGCTGCTCCGTCCAAGCGAACCGCTCCTACAACGGGTGGCCAAAGGCCGACGAGCCCCCGCGCGAGTGTGGATTTGCCGGATGCGCTGGGGCCGATCACACCAACAGAATCCCCCGCCTGGAGCTCCACGGATATATTTCGTACGATCGAGTTCTTGGACTCGGGCGCCGCAAGATGCAGATTTTCAACTTTTAAGACTTTCTCCGGCTTGGGCAAAGCGACCTCTCGCCCATCGACAGACATCAAGTCGGCGAGCCTTACCAGGCGCGACCAACTATCTCTGGCGGCAACAAAGCCCTTCCACTGGCTAATTGCCAATTCGACCGGAGCCAATGCTCGACTGAGGAGAATGGAACTCGCAATCATGATGCCACCCGAAGCTTCCTGACGAATGACGAGGATCGCGCCAACGGCGAGCACGGCTGATTGCAGCATCATCCGCAATATCTTCGAAATTGTCCCGAGGGTAATGGTTAGGTTTGACAAGCGTAAATGATTGCCTAGATAGCGGCTATTGATCTCATCCCACTTCGCGCCAAGCATATGACCGAAGCCCATAGCAAGCACAGCTTCGGAGTTTCTACGTGTTTCTTCCGCCAGCGCCAAGCGCTCCGACAAGATCTTGGCTGCCTCTTTTGCCGGTTCGCGAGACGTCCGTTCGGTCAAGATTGTAAGTCCAACAAGTATCAACGCGCCGGCAAGCGCCGTGATTCCGATCCAGATGTGAAAAAGGAAACACAAACCAAGATAAAAAGGCATCCAGGGAATATCAAATAGAGCAGTTGGCCCTGGCCCGGAAAGAAAGGAGCGTACAACGTCAAGATCCCGTACGGGCTGGAGACCGTCTCCTTGCATCTGCATGCGCGCGGGAAACAAGACAAGAGAATCGTACACTGTTGTTCCAAAGCGCTCATCGACTGACAGTCCTAAACGCACCAAGAGCATTGAGCGGACCACCTCTAGAAATCCTTGAAAGGCATAGAGCGTCGCCGCAATGATACCAAGGCCAGCGAGAGTCGGCAGACTACGCGCCGGGATCACCCGGTCGTAAACCTGCAACATGAAAAACGAGCCGGTTAGTGCAAGGATATTGACAAGCGCGCTGGTCGCTCCGATCCCCAGAAAAGCCATCTTCAGTGACGATAGCACCGCCATCAGAAATGATCGCGGCGGCTTAATTGCGTTATCGAACACGTCTAAATTCCCCGCGAGCCGTTGCCGGGAGAACGTAAGCCACCCGACGGAAAAATTGCTGCAGCCAAACGATCGAATAAAAATGAGTTATTCGCGTCCCCGAACATAAAGGATACGTGCCCCTCTCTCGTCACTCATATATTTCGGCGTCGCCCCAAATCAATTCAACAATTGACGTGGGGACCGCCGGGCGGACCAATTGCCTCAGAA
>NZ_JAUQTZ010000069.1:0-31178 GCF_059803845.1 Rhizobium sp. UFLA01-1127
CCGGCCCCGGTTTCGATGGCACATTGATATCCGAGTTTCTGAAGCTGGGTGGCGCTGTCCGGCGTCATCGCGACGCGCGTCTCGCCAGCGCGAATTTCTTTGGGAGAACCGATTTTCATAAGAAACCTTTGAATTGTGACACATCACGCCCAAACTGCAACATTCGGCGTCAATCCCCATAAGGGTCCCCGGACACGGCAGCGTCGCGTCCGGTTATCAGGCATGTCCCGATTTTTGCTTTATGACTGGCGCGGGATAGCGACGCCGGGAAAGGGGTTGGTGCTTAACCAGACGTACTCGTACCGTCGCTCCAGGAAACGCCATTTGCCATCGGCTTTAACAACGACATCATGGTATAGGCCGAGGTTGTTATAGAAATGATCAGCAGGCCCCGATGCCATTTCCCAGACAGGCGACCGGATCGTCGCCCGATCTCCTTTCACGTCGAGCACACCATGAGTGACAAGTTGGGTGAAAAAAATCAGCCCGTCACGCAGGAAATGCAGATGACTGAGGATGGAATCGATTCCTTCGCATTTTGCTTCGAAAGGCTGCCCGATAAGCCACCTCCCCTCCGCCATCCAGGTTTCTGTGAACTGTTCGATATCACCGCGGATGCATGCGTCGGAAAAGCGGGCAACCAGGTCCCTGATAGCGAGTTCGTCAGCAATATCGGCGGTCCCGTGGTTGTTGTGAGGCGCGCTCATTCAGTTCACGCCGCCTTTCCCTGGGATGCAATGTTGTCGAGGGTCGACAAATGCTCTGGCAACAAAACCAACGCTCCGGCAGCAAAATTCTCCCTGAGGTGCTGGACTGACGACGTACCTGCGATCACCAGAATATTGGGCGCGCGCTGCAGAAGCCATGCAAGAGCGACCTGTTTCTCTGTCGCGCCGAGTGACGACGCTACTTGGGAAAGTGATGCTGACTGAACCGGCGTAAACCCGCCCAGAGGGAAGAAGGGGACGTAAGCTACGCCCTGGCGGCTCAACTCATTGATAAAATCATCGTCACTTCTATGCACGAGATTGTACTGGTTCTGGACGCAGACGATGGATGTGACAGAACGTGCTTCTTCGAACTGGACCGGGGAGACGTTGCTGAGGCCAATGTGTTTGATCAGGCCTTTTGACTGCAGTCCGGCCAAAACCGACAATGGCTCGCTGATCGAACCTTCTGCTGGACCTGTAGCGCCTCCGACCCTCAGGTTTACCAGATCCAGAACGTCCACGCCAAGGGTCTCCAGGTTTTGATAGACCGCTCCCTCGAGCGCATCTCTGCTCAGATCGGGGAACCACGAGCCATCATTACCTCTCTCGAACCCCACTTTTGTAGCGATGAAGAGATCTTCGGGATAGGGGAACAGGGCCTCCCGGATCAGTTCATTGGCCACTCGGGGGCCATAGAACTCGGCCGTATCGATGTGGTTGGCGCCGAGGTTCACCGCCTCCCGCAAAACGGCAAGTGCAGCGTCTCTGTCACGCGGCGGACCCCACACATGAGGACCGGGCAGTTGCATGGTGCCATAGCCAAGCCGCGACAGTTGGATAGAAGTGCCAGGCAGGTTAAATCTGGAATGTTGCATCAATTTTCCTTTCGTTTCGATTGTAACATGGCGGTCGCATCTTCAGCGTTCGAACCGAATGCGGTTATTCTGGTATTCAGGTTAGCCACCCGGCCACGGGGCACATGGCCTCTTTGTGGTGGAAGGTAGTGGCTGCGAATGGGAGCCGGTTGCGATGTGCAGCGCCGGCGCCGGCGCCATCAGGCAAGATTCTTGAGACCAGGTCGCGGCGCGTCGGATATCTCATTGAAGGACGACAACGACCTGGGTGCGTGCGGAAGCCTGATGTCAAAGCAATTGCCGTCAAATCCTGTGGCTATAGCAACGTCCTGCGGGTTGAGTGAAGCCGCTTCCACATGGATCAGCACGTCGCCGGGACCAACGACCGGAAGAGGGACTTCGTCAAGTCGCGGCTCGTTTTTAAAGTCGTTGATCCTGATCGCTCTCACTGCAGCCCCCCCCAATATGCACCCGGTGCAATTAGGCATAGTGCACCCGGTGCAAATTTACAAGAGGATTCTTTCGTGCGATAAACTCCCTCAATCCAAGAGGTGAGATCAGACATGGGACTTCGCGAAACAAAACGCCGTGAAAGGCATGAAAAGATTATGGAAACCGGTCTTCGGCTTTTCACGGAGCGCGGATACGCCGCAACAACCCTTGATGCCATAGCCGACGAATCCGGAATCGCACGCAGGACGTTCTTTCATTATTTTCGATCCAAGGAAGAGATCATTCTGGCCTGGCAAGGTATGGTGCCGGATGAACTTGGAAACGAGATCAGGGGGCTCGGCACGGCCGTCTCCCCCTTTGAGACAGTTGAAACCGCGCTGTCCTCGCTCGCACGAAAGATGAAACCCGAAACGGCCATCATGATCGGTCGGATCGTGATGTCGGAGGAGCAACTGATCGCGGGCAATCAGGCCAAATTCATCGAAATGGAACGCGCGGCATTCGATGCTTTGTCTGCGCTTTGGCCGGACGCGGCCCGCGCCGTCGGGTTGAGGTACGTCGCTTTGACGGCAGTCGGCGCGATGCGCCTTTCCTTTGACGCGTGGGTTGACGAAGAATGTGAGAAACCCCTGAATTGGTACCTCGCCGAAAGATTTGCCGCTTTAAGATCTGAACTTCAGGTGAATTGAGTATGATGGCAATGCGGGCCGGCATCAGGGTAATAATCTCGCGGAGGCTCCAGACGGCGCATTCCGGTTATTGCCTGCGCAGGGACATGACCGGGGTTTGCCAAATCCATTGCGGTCTGCTGTCGAAAGTGAAAAGCCGACGTGTTGCTGCGTGTCGGGCACGAAAGGTTCGTTTCCCAGCGGAGATGAACGTTGAGAGCGGGTATCGGGCCACTGATCCCACCTCCCGGTTTTCATACCGGTGAGTTACCGAAACGTCGTCTCCGACACTAAGCTGTTTACATCGGCGCGTGCCCCTCTGCCGGCAGCGGCTCGTCTGGCCGAAGATGGGGGGTCTGTCCGGATGCCCGATCTTAACTACTTTGCTAGCTGATGACGCAAAATCGGACTACAAAAGTCGTTGCCGATATTCTGTATCGTTCGCCGAAGCGAGTAGCTGATAAATCTCTCATCCAATCCAGCTCAGGACCGCTCGTAGGATTAACGATTTGCAGCAATGGACAGCTCGAATGCGGTTTTGCCGCAGCCGGATACCACCGATCGCATTTTGAATGCCTTATATTGCCTCTGGCGGCAACGTGAAAACGTGGTACCTTTATTTAGGACCGAGTGCAAAAATAGGCTTTGACTGAATCTGGGAGGGTTCACGATGGAGATATTTTCGAAGCGGGACGGGCCGCGTCGGGAGGACGCGGAGATCCGACGTTTGATAGAACGGAACCGCGGAGTCATTACAAAACTCGCGGATCAAATCAGCGGCGGCCGTTACTCGGAATCAAAAAAACCAACGACAGCCCCGCAACCGGAAGGTCTCATCATCCATATAGGGGGCGCGGCACCGGTTCACGCGGTGGAACCGAAGATCCGGGTCACGACCAACGGCCGCGTAATCGCCGTCGATGTCGGCACCGGGCGGCAGTTGCAACATTTCGGGGATATTCGCGACCGCAATGGTATGAAGGTTTTTGCTTTGGCGACAAAGGCCAATGGTTTTATTGCACCGCTCGACGACGCAATGACGGACGCGCTGTCGGATGTGAACGGTGTTCTGGTAGGACCCGCCTATGGCACCGCGGACTTGGCGGCTGACATCGGCCGGCGGCTCGACATTCCTCCCGAGACCTGAGGCGTGGCGCACGCCTTCGTCTTCTGCGCCATTTTGGCGTAAAGTTCCCCCGAATGTGGAATGTGAACAGCCGTATGAGCCGAGAGATGTACACGCCACGACCTTCAGCAAAATCCCGCCCTCAGGCGGCTGGCCGGTCTTTGGCTGGTGATGCGATGTTGGCGTCCTCCTATGACGAGCGTGTCACGATGCGCGCTTGGGAATCGCTTGTGGGGGGCAGCAGCCATCCGAGCCGGTCTTCGCTGCCGGTGCGCTCGACAATCAACGACTCCTGGCAGCGGTGTGCCAAGGGCGGTATCGACGCACAGCGCAACGAGGCGCCCATTGAGACTGACAAAGATGCGATAGAAGCCCTTGCAAGGAGCAGGCAGGAGCTGCTGGTCGCCGCAGCCCGCCCCTTCGGCGCGATCGGCAGGCTGCTGGGCGGCACGGGCGCCATGCTCATGCTTGCAGACAGCGACGGCGTCCTGATCGACGTCATTGGCGATGAGAAGACAATCTTCGACGGGATGGACATTCATCTCGGGGTTGGCGGCAAATGGACCGAAGACGTCGTCGGAACCAACGGTATCGGGACGGCCCTTTGGACTGGCGAGCCGGTGTTCGTCCACGCTGCCGAACATTTTTGCGCCGGCATAAAGGCCTGGACTTGCGCTGGCGCGCCGATCCACGATCCTTACGATGGTAAGGTCATCGGGGTTGTCGATTTGTCGGGTTCCCCCGATATTTTCCGGCCGCACAATATCGCACTGGTCACGGCCGCCGCGCGGGAAATCGAGCAGGCGCTCGCGGATTCGCAGAATGAAGAACGGACGCAGTTGCTCGAAGCCTTCATCGCATCGGCGAGCCGGTATCGTTCGAACGATGGCGTGATGATCATAGATCGCCATGGCCGCGCCATCTACAGCAGTAATGTGCCGGACGCGGAAAGAAAGCGGTTTGGGGAGTTGGCTCGTAGAGGTTCAGGGCACTGTCGATTGCCGGAGCTGAGCAGCACCGGTTATCTCGACAGCCTTGCGAGCACGCTGCCCGATGACATGCAATCCTGCCATATTTGCCCGCTCGAATTGGATGGCGACGTCCGCGGCGCGGCATTTGTTTTTCCCAAGACCGACAGTGGGAGAACGGTGCAGATTGGCAACAAGCCTGCATCCCAGCGGTTGAAGGATGAACGTGCGCTGATCGTTGGGCAAAGTGAAGCCCTGCGCGCGGCCGTCGATATCGCCTGCAAGATCGGCGAAACGAACGATGTCACATCGGTCCTTATCGAAGGAGAAACGGGGGTCGGAAAGGAACTCTTTGCTCGGCTCATCCACACCGCCAGCCGCAAATCGGGAAACAGCCCCTTCATCGCGCTTAACTGCGGCGCGGTCACCAAGGAGCTGTTCGGCAGCGAGCTGTTCGGCCATGTCGGCGGCGCGTTCACGGGAGCCTCCCGGGAGGGCAAGCCCGGCTTGTTCGAACTCGCGAGCGGCGGCGTGCTTAGCCTCGATGAAATCGGCGAGATGCCTCTGGACATGCAGCCCTTCTTGCTGCGCGTGCTAGAAGAGCGGGCGGTCAAACGGCTGGGCGAAAGTCGGCTACGGCCTGTCGATGTAAGGCTAGTCGCCTCGACAAACCGCGATCTCAAGATCGAAGTCGCAAACGGCCGTTTCCGCAAGGATCTTTTCTATCGGATCAGCACGGTGTCCATCTGCGTTCCGCCGCTCCGGGAGCGAGGCAGCGACAGCCTGCTGCTGATCGAACACTTCAACCACAAACTGGCTGAGCGCAGGGGAAGTCTGCCGCTGCAATTCTCGAATCAAGCGCTGGACGCCCTCCTCGCCTATCCCTGGCCGGGAAATGTGCGCGAGCTGCGCAACCTTGTTGAACGGCTTCAACTGCTCTCAAACACGGGGCACATAGAGCTTGAAGATCTTCCTGCCGATATAACCTCATCCCCCAAGCTCTCTGCAGCCCCTGATATCGAAGGTGCAGTGGACACTGAGGTCTTGAGTTTTGAGGATGCCGAGCGCCAAGCTCTCCAAAGCGCCTTAAGGGCCGAACAGGGCAATCTCAGCAAGGTTGCTCAAAGGCTAGGTGTCTCGCGGCCGACGCTCTACCGGAAACTAGATCAATTCGGGATCAGAAGGAGGTTCATGTAACACTGCGGGGCTTTGAGGTGGGAGGTGATCGGTTCGCAAAGGAGGCCCCATCATTTTGTCTAATCCTCGTTGCGTTCGCGGGAGCCGCTTTATCTGCTCCAAAGCGTGATTCCACCTGCATTCTCAAACTGTGGATGACCACGAACTACCTGAAACGGCCATGCCGCTGCAAAACTTCAATGCGATAGCCGTCGGGATCGGTGACGAAGAAGAAGCGGGCCAACAGGTAACCGTCCCTGTTGAAATCGACAATCTTGCCGACTTCGATTTCGGCATCCCTAAGCCGGCTGTGTTCCGCCTCAATGTCTGCGACCGACACCGCGATATGACCATATCCATCACCAAGGACATACGGGTCGGTTCTGCCCTTGTTGATCGTTAGTTCCAGTTCAAAGTTGTCCTCAGCATTGCTCAAATAGACGAGCGTGAACGTCTCAAAATCCAACCGATCCGCGACGTCGAAGCCGAAAACCTTTCCGTAAAAATCGACGGATCGGACTTCGTCGAGCACGCGGATCATTGAATGAATCATTCTTGCCAATTCGGCCTCCGTTGGTTTCCATGAACAGGCGCCTAATGTCGGTGCCCTTACTGAAGCAATGAATGGGCGCGATTCATCTGACTATTCAGCCATCTCCGCGAGCCTGCGGTTTCGCCCGCTTGCAGCCGAAGCTGCGGATGGGCGAAACCCAATCAGTCAAACGAGATCGAAGCGATCGACGTTCATGACCTTGTTCCAGGCGGCAACGAAGTCGTTGACGAACTTCTCCTCGGCGTCGGCCTGGCCGTAGGCTTCGGCGAAGGCGCGCAGCTGCGAGTGCGAGCCGAAGACCAGGTCGATGCGGGTGCCGGTCCACTTAGGCGCACCCGTCTTGCGGTCGCGGCCTTCATAGACGCCGTCCTTGCCGGCGGTCGGAACCCACTGCGTGGCCATGTCGAGCAGGTTGACGAAGAAGTCGTTCGTCAGCGTCTCGGGACGGGCGGTGAAGACGCCGTGTTCCGGCTGGCCGGCCTTGAGGACACGCAGGCCGCCGACGAGGACGGTCATCTCAGGTCCGGTCAGGGTCAGCAGCTGGGCACGGTCGACGAGCGCTTCTTCCGGCTTCATGAACTGCAGGCGCTTGCCGTTCACATAATTGCGGAAGCCGTCGATGCGCGGTTCTAGCGCTGCGAAGGAATGCGCGTCCGTCTGGGCTTCGGAAGCATCCATGCGGCCCGGCGTGAAGGGCACGCTGACGGCATTGCCGCCGGCGGCCGCCGCCTTTTCAACGCCGGCTGCACCCGCGAGCACGATCAGGTCGGCGAGCGAGATCTTCTTCGCCCCGGTCTGGGCGGCGTTGAAGCCCTTCTGGATGCCTTCAAGAACGGCGAGGACTTTGGCGAGCTGGGCCGGCTGGTTGACCTCCCAATCCTTCTGCGGAGCAAGGCGAATGCGGGCGCCATTGGCGCCGCCGCGCTTGTCGGAGCCGCGGAAGGTCGATGCCGAAGCCCAGGCGGTCGAGACCAGTTCCTGCACGGAAAGGCCGCTGGCGAGAACCTTTGCCTTGAGGTCGGCAATGTCCTTGTCGTCGACGAGCGGATGGTCGACGGCCGGGATCACGTCCTGCCAGATCAGGTCTTCGGCCGGAACTTCCGGGCCGAGGTAGCGCACCTTCGGTCCCATGTCGCGGTGGGTCAGCTTGAACCAGGCGCGGGCGAAAGCGTCGGCGAACTCAGCCGGATTTTCGAGGAACCGGCGCGAGATCTTCTCGTAGATCGGATCGAAGCGCAGCGCGAGGTCGCTCGTCAGCATGGTCGGCAGGTGCTTCTTCGAAGCGTCATAGGCATCCGGAATGGAGGCTTCGGCGTTCTTGGCCTGCCACTGCTTGGCGCCGGCCGGGCTCGTCGTCAGCTCCCATTCGAAAGCGAAGAGGTTTTCGAAGAAGTAGTTGCTCCACTTGGTCGGCGTCTGCGACCAGGTGACTTCGAGGCCGGCGGTGATGGCGTCCTTGCCGACGCCGGTGCCGAACGAGCTCTTCCAGCCGAGGCCCTGGTCCTCGATCGCGCCGCCTTCCGGCTCGACGCCGACCAGGGACGGATCGCCGGCGCCATGCGTCTTGCCGAAGGTGTGGCCGCCGGCGATCAGCGCGACGGTCTCTTCGTCGTTCATCGCCATGCGGGCGAAGGTTTCGCGGATGTCGCGGGCCGAAGACAGCGGATCGGAATTGCCGTTCGGGCCTTCCGGGTTGACGTAGATGAGGCCCATCTGCACGGCGCCGAGCGGTTCTGCGAGCTCACGTTCGCCGCTGTAGCGCTCGTCGCCGAGCCAGGTGCCTTCGGGACCCCAGTAGAGTTCTTCCGGCTCCCAGACGTCGGCGCGGCCGCCGGCGAAGCCGAAGGTCTTGAAGCCCATGGATTCCAGCGCGACGTTGCCGGTGAGGATCATAAGGTCGGCCCAGGAGATCCGGTTGCCGTATTTCTGCTTGATCGGCCAGAGCAGCCGGCGAGCCTTGTCGAGATTGGCATTGTCGGGCCAGCTGTTCAGCGGCGCGAAACGCTGCTGTCCCTGGCCGGCGCCACCGCGCCCGTCGGTGATGCGGTAGGTGCCGGCGCTGTGCCAGGCCATGCGGATGAAGAGACCGCCGTAATGGCCGAAGTCGGCCGGCCACCAGTCCTGCGAATCCGTCATGAGCGCGGTAAGATCCTGCTTCAGCGCGTCGAGATCGAGCTTCTTGAACTCTTCGGCATAGTCGAAGTCCTTGCCCATTGGGTCGGAAAGACCGGAATGATGGTGAAGCATCTGCAAGTCGAGTTGATCCGGCCACCAGTCACGATTCCGTTGACCCGAAGTTGCCGAATGATTGACGGGGCATTTGCCTGCTTTGTCTACCTTTGCGTCCATCTAAATGACCTTTAGTGTTTGCGGATTTCTCACTTGAAGCGCCTGATGCTTCGCCGGTGTCTTTTTGACGGCTCGACTAGGAGCGACCTAGTTTCTCCGCGCCGCCACCAAGCGCAGGACCCGCGGTTGGGTCGGCCTCGTCTTCGGCGAGATCGCCAATTAGCGTCTCGGTCGTCAGAATGAGCTTGGCCACCGACGCCGCATTGCGAAGCGCGGTATACGTTACCCGGACCGGATCGATGATGCCGGCGTCGATCATGTTCTGATAGGTACCAGTTGAGGCATTGTAGCCGTGCCCGCTATTCACACGAGTCACTTCTGCAATGATAGCTTCCGGGTCCGCGCCGGCATTAGTTGCAATGCGCCAAAGCGGCCGCGTGAGGATTGATTTGACGAGGCGCACACCCTCCGCAACATCGCCGCTCGTCTGCTTGAGCAGTTCATCCAGCGCTGGCGCGGTCTGCGCCAGCGCCGAGCCACCACCGGCGACGACGCCCTCCTCCGCCGCGGCACGCACCGCATGCAGCGAATCCTCGAGGAGCTGGATCGTGCGCTTCTGTTCGACTGGTGTTACACCGCCAGCATAGAGCACCGCCGTGCCACCGGAGAGCTTCGCCAGCCGCTCCCGCAGCTTGTCTTGTTCGATATTGGGCGGGGCTGCCTCGAACTGGCGCTGGACCTGTGCCCGGCGCGCGATGATGGCAGCATGGTCGCCGCCGCCGCGGACGATGGAGGTGTGGCCCGCGCTCGTGCGTACACGTTCCGCCGAACCGAGATCCTCGACGGTAACATCCTCGATGCGCCCGCCGAGATCACGCGCGATCACGTGACCGCCAGTCAGGATCGCGAGATCCTCCATCATCGCTTTGCGCCAATGACCATATTCCGGCGGATGCACGACGAGATATTTGCCGGGACCGTTCTTGCCGAGCAGTGTCACCACCACTTCCGGCGCCATCTCCTCGGCGATGATCAGCAGTGGTCGACCAGCCTTGTCGGCAACGTTACGGGCGGCGTCGAGCAAAGAGGGTTCCTTGATCTTCAGATCGGTCATGAGAATAAGGGGCTGCTCGAGTACCGCTTCCATCCTCTCCTGATCAGTAACCATATGATGAGAGAGGTAACCTCGATCGAAGGACATGCCCTCCACAACGTCGAGCGTCGTCTCTGTGGTGACGCTGAAATCCGTGGTGATGACGCCTTCCGTTCCGACCCGCTCATAGGCCTCCGCGACCAATGCGCCGAGCTTGGGATCTGTCGCAGCAATATTGGCGACGGCCGCAAGGGCACCATTGCCCTTTGCTGGCTTCGACTTGGCTTTCAGCGCCTCTACGACCTTGTCGACCGCCAGGTCGATACCTCTGCAGAGATCGACGGACTTCGCGCCGCGCTCGTTGGCTTCAATCCCCCTTTGCACCAGAGCATTGGCCAGCACGATCGCTGTCGTCGTTCCATCGCCCGCGACTTCATTGGTCTGCATCGAAACCTCGCGGACTACCTGAGCGCCCATGTTTTCGAAGCGATCTGACAGCTCGATCTCGGACGCGATGCTGACGCCGTCACGGGTCACCATGGGCGTGCCGATGGGCCGGTCGATCATGGCATTCATGCCTCTCGGGCCAAGCGTCGGCTCGACCGCGGCCGCAAGGCGGCCGACGCCGCGCGCCAGCGCCCGGCGAGCATCAGAATTGTGTAACATGAGTTTGGGCATGACTCCTCCTTCCGCCTGACGGGCGGCTTGTTGGTTGGGGCCTCTTTCGGGGAAGGCCGTTTTTCAGTTACTCGTCGAAGGCGCGCAGGTTTCTCGGACAGGAACACGGTTCATGATGAAGTCGACCAGCGTCGGCTCACCATCGACCATTTCCACTTCCTTGTAGCGTGCATGCTTCAGTCCACGGCACAATGCGCCGTTGAACTCCATGTTGATCCGGACACTTCGAAGATCGGCGAGATGTGCGGGTAATGTCTCCGCCGTGATCCGCGCGCCGTCGTAGTCCAGGATTACAGGATCGCACAAATTCAGGATCGGCCATCGCAAGAACAGAGCGTCTCGATAACGAAGCTTCCGCTTCATTGCCTCCTCACTTCCAAAGTCGATTGCATCGAAAGCGGCGAGCGTCACGTCCGCGATCTCGCAATCGGTCATTCCGCTGCTGCGAAGATCGAGGATGACCGCTTCCTGGCGGCGCTTAAAAGCTTTCAGCCGAAACTTTTCCCGCACATCTTCGAGATCAATGTTTTCCGCCAATTCATCGAAAATCTCTGCAAAGGTTTTCCCCTCTGCAATTCCCTTGTTCACCTCGTCAGCGAACATGTGATCGTGGAGAGTAATACGAAAGGGCGGCGCCCATGACAGCCTCTCCAATGCCGTCCTGACATCCTCCAGCATCAGGAAAGCAAAATTTGGAGAACACCAGTATGTCGGTAGTCGAAAGTCGATTTCGACCCGACCGTCAGCTCCGATCTGCGCCTTTTCGATGAAGCCCATTTCGGTGACCGGCTCGTCCAATTCGGGATCGTTGACGCCTCCGAGACGCCGCCAGAGTTCCCTCTGGCGGCTTTCTAACACAGTGGCGGAGATCATGTTCCTCACTCCGCAGCGACGCTGAGCGGCGAGGCCGCCAGCGCCGTTTTCGTCGCCGCGATGTCAATGTCGTAAAGACGCGCAGCGTTCAGGCCAAGGATCTTTTCCTTGATCTCTGGTGTCAACTGCACGCCACGACCAGCAACTACATCCTCTGACAACTCAAGAGCCCATAGCCTTTCAACCAGCCAGCGCGGCGTCCAGATTCCGTAGTCCGATCCAAACAGGATCTTATCCGGGCCGATCCAGAACAAAAGTTCAGTTAAGATTTCGGCAAAGTGGCGAGGCCGGTTGTAAATAAGCGGCAACGCCACCGCCAGGCCGCCGTAGACGTTGGCTTCCTGTGTCGCGATCCAGGTAAAGTCATCCAGCCGCGGCAAACCGCAATGCTCGATGATCCAATTCAAATTCTGGAAATCCGTGGCGGCGTAGTCGACATCGCTCACGTCGAACGCGTCCTTGCTCAGGGGGAGGATCGTCGGGCCCTTATGAACGTGGATGTTCTTAATCCCCAGCTTCTCACAAAGCTCGAAGCAGCGGTAAGCGTCGGGATCGGTCAACTTCCAGCCTTTCGAGGCTCCGTTCCACTCGGCCGTGTACATCTTCACGCCCTTGATGTCATAAGTTTCCTTCATCCAGTGGATATATTCCAGCGCTTTTTCACCGTCGCGCGGGTCGAACGAGCCGTTGACAATGAAGCGGTCCGGATAGCGCTTGGCCATCTCGGCGTTGCGCTCGATCGTATTGAAACCGTTCTTGTAGAAATCCTTGAGGTAAGTCGACTGAACGATGGCGACGTCATCTGGGCCATCAATAAAGAGGTCCTTGTAGAGGTCGTCCGCGCTGTACTTCTCAAATTTCTCTTTCGGCCAATGCAGTTCTTTCGGGCTAAAGCCCGTATGATAGGCGTAGAAACAGTCTATGAACTGCTTACCGTGGATGTTGCGCTGGTTCTCGGGACTGCCGTCCCAGAAATGGACGTGACCGTCGACGACGAAGATTTCCTTGCCTTCCGGTGTCTTGAACATTGTATCCTCCGATGCAAATGGTTGAGCGCTACGGCGCGCCGTTCCGTCGGCGCGCCAGCTTTTGGTGTCGTCAGATGTATTCGAAGACTTCGTCCATATCGCCGAACAGGATGACTTCGTTGTCATCGATGCGGACCATCCGCCCGTAATGGGTGGAAGTGTTGACCTCGAAGATTTCTGCGGTCATTTCCCGGCCGAGATATTCACTGATCTCGTCCATTCTGAAAATCAGCTTGCCGTTGCCGTCAATGCGGATCATCGCCGGCGCATAGGTAACGGTGACGCCGGGTTTCTTCCCCATGAACTCGGCGATGGCGCGGGCTTCAACCGAATCGTTCATGGTCACACCACACTGATGGGAAATAGTCTGTTCGAAGGTGATGTCCTTCATCGACTTGAAGATGTTGTCGTGTGATGCGTCGCGGGCTGTTGATGACATTTGAATTCTCCCTGTGTTAGCGCTTGAGGCCCAGTTCGCCGAGGATCTGGCCAACCCGCTCTTTCGATTGGGCGCGGACATCGGGAAACGAAACTGGCTTGGAATGCGGCATAGACCAGATCGGTTGGAGGCCTAGTGCGGCCTTGTCGGCTAGAGCGCCATGCTTGGCGACCCAACCCTGGAAAAGCTTGCGGTTTGCCGTCCCGTGCTTTTCATCGTTTGCGAGCAGGTAGATGAGATCAATCGTATTGGCGAGATTGCGCTCATAATCGGCCTCGGCTGCGGAGATCACCGGCGGGGTGATGAAATCATGGTTTGCCGCAGCCGCCTGCATCAGGAAGCCCGAACGAAACAGTTCACCGACCAACGGTTCGAAGATGATATTGATCGCGAAATACTGCTCGAGATAATCGGCGGTCCCCATAATTGTCTCGATGGCTTCGCGCGTCCCCTGCCAGATACTGTCCTCCAGCCAGTGCTTCTTGCCGAGCTCGTCATCCCAACCAGGAATGTCCATGCCAATTTCGGCGAGATAGAGCGTGATGTCCTGCGCAAGTCGGAGCTTGTAAGACGAGTTCGTCAGCGTGGCATTGTTGATCATCTGGGTGTAGCCATAACGCTGCGCCTGCATGAGCGAGGTACCAAGCCCGAATTCGGAATGCTTCCAGGCTCCGAGGTGAGCCTGAAGAACCTTGATCCACACCTTGTCGAATGTCTTCGGTGCGCCAGCGCGACGGGCATTGGTAATCACGCTCTGTACCATCGTTTCGATCTTGGATTGACGCTGGTAGTGCGTGCGCTCCCACTCCTGATCTGGCGCTCGGAATGCGTGCCAATTGGAGCTCTGCGCTGCAGTGTTATCCTTTACGTAGGCACCCTTTCCGTTGGCAAAGGAGATGATCCAGTTCTGGATCAGGTAGCGCTCTGGATCCGGCTGAACATCGACGGTCACATCCTCATAATGGGTGGCGCGCTGTCCCTTTGGATCGAAATAGCGGTATTTTCGGCTGTCGGAATCGGCGAAGATTGCCGCCCCGGCCGCACCTGAACCCACTGAACTCGATAATGCTGGCATAGGTCTCACTCCCTAGTTGCAGTTGCATTGTTGCTATCCAGTCTTCGTCCAGCCTCAATGGCTCGGAGTTCCTCCCCCGGACGAAGTCGTGAATTTGTCGAAGAAAATGCGCTCGCTTTCGAAGCCATTCATGAACAGAACCGGCTGCAAAGCGTCGATCATGGGCGGCGGGCCGCAGGCATAGACATCGCCTTCGCCGTCGACCCCGAGTTCCTTCAGTTTGGCGTCGACCGCTTCGTGAACAAAGCCGCGCGCGCCCGTCCAGCTGCTGTTGTCGCCGGCATGCGAGAGGACCGGAATGAAGGTTACGTCAGGATGGCGTGCGACCAGTTCCTCGATGCGATGGAGATGGAACAGATCCTCCGGCGTACGGGCGCCGTAGAAGAAATAGACCGGGCGGGATTCGCCGCTCAGCACATGATCGTTCAGGATCGACCAGACCGGCGACATGCCAGAGCCGGCACCAACGAGAACTAGCGGTCCTTCTCGTCCTTCCCTTCGGAAACAGGTTCCGTAAGGTCCAACGACGGTAACGTCTGCTCCGAGACGGATTCCGCCTGAGTCAAGTTCTCCGGAGAATTTTCCCTCGGGGTATTTTTTGATGATGAAGGACAGCTTTTGGGTTTCGCTCGGCGTATTTGCCATGGAGAACGAGCGTGTAATCGTCTCCCCTTTTTCCGTGGTGACCGTGATGTCGACATATTGCCCCGCCCAGAACTTCATCGGGGAACCCAATTCGATCTCAATTCCTCTGATATCGTGAGTGAGCTTCTCAAAGTTTGAAATGCGACCATCGAAGGTCTTCACTGCAATCGATTTCGAAAGCACTTCCTCGTCATAGTTGAGAAGCTCAACCTCCATGTCCGAATAGGCCAGGGAACGGCACAGCAGTATGTGGCCGGAATCCTTTTCCATGTCGTTCAAAGCGAAGGTTGAATATTTGAGCATGTCGACTTCGCCGTCGAGAAGCACACATTTGCAGGCTGAACATTGTCCCTCCTTACAACCGTGAGGCAATGCAATTCCTTGGCGAAACGCTGCATTGAGCACCGTTTCACCATTCTCGACTTCGAATTCAACCCCGACAGGCGCGAGACGCACCGTGTGAGCCTGCTGATGTCGCTTTTGAGCTTCAGCCATTTTTCAATCTCCCAATTCCGCGCGCTTCCTTTGAATGGAAACGGCCTCTTCCCGGAATGGCGCGGAGACCGAGACCGATCCCCGCGCCTCTAAGCCTCAATTGAACGGCGTGATGGTGAAGCCAGTGCGATACTCGGCCAGGTGCTGCTCGCGATCTGCCGGGGACATTTCGCGCAGAAGCGTCAACGGAGATTGCAGCGTATAGCCGCGCACGTCGTCGAGCGTCCACATGTCCTTGCCGTCGAACCGAAGATGTGGCTGTGGAACAAGTGTCTTGCCGTCGGAACGGACGAAGTTCAGGTCCTTGATCGCATCGGCAAGATCCCAGCCATGATAGAGCGTCTCCCACTCGCGCTTGCCGCTGAAGCGGCCCATCGCGGGCGTCGGGCGACCCTGGTACTCGTCAGCAAAGGCCTCGACGGCCGTCCAGCGGTCGAGCTCGTGGGCGAAGGTATGAAGCTGGCCGTCGATCTCGTCGACGACGATGTCCTCGCGGATCAGGCATGGAACGAGGCAGCTCCAGCAGCGATGCGGATAGACATAGCCGACGTCCTCGTTGAACGTGATGATCTTCTCGCCGCGGTGGCTGAGCTTGTCATACCACTTCCAGAAGTCGCCGAACTGGGCATACCAGCCCGGATACTTCTGTTCGAACCATTCAAAATCGGCTTCGCGCTGGGCTTCGATGCGCCAGAAATTGACCGGCCAGCCGACCGCAAAGAATTGCGCGACCTTGTGGACGTAATGTTTCTTGGTAATGCGGTTCCAGGCTTCATGAACGTCGTCATGGTGCACCTTGATGCCGTATTTTTCGAGCGGCAGCATGTAGGTGCGATAATAGTCCTCGAAGATCCAGCGATGCCACATCTCCGCATAAGACTCCTTGTTCTTATCGCGGTTGGTCGTGCCGTATTCGATGAAGGTGCCGATGGCGGCATCGACGATCGCATGGTTCTGCCAGAAGGCGTAACGGAGGTCGCGCTCGAGCAAAAGATGGTTTTCAGGCTCTTTGAGAGCTGCCATCAGCAACGAGTGGCCGTTGCCGATATGCCGGCTCTCGTCAGATTGCACCGAGAGGAAGACCGTCGGCAGGGCGTAATCGCCGTTACGCGCAGCTTCGGACGGCATTGCCACGAAGAGCGTATTGGTAAAGGCGGTTTCAGCGACGACGGTCAGATACATACATGCTGACGTCATGACGTCACCGGTGATGAAGCCCTCACCGAACTGGCGGCCGATCGTCGTGGCATAGCACTTTCCAAATGCTTCTTCGGTGATATCGAAGCCGGCCGGATCGATATAGTTCTCCATGTACCATTTCTTGAGATTCATCTGGATCGTCGAGTGCCGGAACTCGTCGACCATCTGCATTGTGAAGCCGGTGCGCAGATCTTCGCCGGGAGCGATGCGGGCGACCATCGCCATGGAGCGCGCCGCGGAAATTTCCGGGAAAGGTATGATTGCCAGGAAGAGCTTCATCCACTCGACCCAGCGTGGCTCGACATTGCGGAACATGTCGCCGCGTAGCGCCGCATCGAGAGCGCCATAGACGCGGTTATCCTTTTCCTCCTGCATCGGGAAATAAGAGCGAAGCACCTGCTTCATCGGATCGCGCGGCGCCTTGCTAATCTTGTAGTCCGTCGGAAACGTCATCGCTTCCTGGACATAAGTTGGGTTCCAACCTAGGTCGGAAATCTTCTTCGTCGCTTCGCCGACGGATATGCCGCGCTGCGAAGTAATCTTGTTGAGCGTCAAAGACGACATCGTCATTAGCCTCCACTGTGTTTGAACCGGGAGCCTCCCGGCGCCGGCTGGAAACGGCGCCATAAGCACCGCGAGCGAAAGTCGAAACGGTACGGCGAAAGCCAGCGCCTTGGCGCGGCCAGGGACCGACCATTCAAGTAGATACGGCAAAGGTTTCAGGGAGAATTGCCCAGTCCTCCAAGCAAGGACTGCCGCAAGCGTTCCCGGTACTCCTTCGTTCTTCTGGCGTCGCTTCAAGCGCGATGGCTTCTTGTGAAATAGAACCTGCAAGGCCCGTGCCAGTTTCGAAATGCCTGAAAATCAATATCTCGGAGCCGCCTAAGAATAAAAGTTGTAACGATATTTTACATTTGTAAAATACAAGGTGTAACATCATTTGTACTTAGCATCCGCAGCAAAGTTTGATTTCAACGCAATAAAAACAATGTTGGACACAGTTTTAATATTTGCCTATATAAACGACGTCATTTCGATTCCGGAAGACAGACATGGCAGACGACGATCATCCGACAGAAGGATTGAGTACCGAAGAGGATGTCAGCACGACGCTCGCGCGGCTCATGCAGCGAGACCTTATTTTCGCGATGCGCTTTGTCGGCGAGAGCCAGCATCTGATGCAAAGCCACTTCCAGCGGTTCATTCTCCGGGAATTGGCCATGGTCGGCGTGACACCCGAAACCCATCCGATGATTCATGCCTTTGCTGAAAAGCACGCGCTCATGCTGCGGGAATTTGTCTTCTCCGGTGTCTCGCTTTCCCGGCAATTCCGCGTCGAGGAGATGGAGCAGTTGACCGGTGACACTTTGATCCGCGTCGATGTCTGGGATCATTTGCGCGGCCATGTTTCGATGGCGGAACAGCAATTCAGAACACAGCTTCCGGACCTTCCAACTGTTCTGGAGGCCTGGAAGGCACCCGATGCCGGCAATGGCGATCGCCGCTGAACACGTCGCCATACTCAGGAGGTTTTCGATGTCCGCTCTCGATTTCATGCGCCGCCGGGTCGACCTCGTCGGCACCGTCTCAGTGCTGACCGCAAAGGCTTTGCAGCTCACCCAGGCGGTCTCCGGAGCTGAAATGGAGATGCAACGCTTGTCACTCGAAATCGACCGCGATCCGGCGAACGAGCAACTGGTGCAGGAATTGCATAACCAGAAGCAGAGCGCTGCGGCGATCCGCAGGGAACAGGCCGATTGCGCGGAAGACATCGCGGCGGCGGAAAGGGACGTTGCCGCCCTGGATGTGTTGATTGCGGCCGCTAAGGGAGAATGAAATGAACCAGCAGACTATCCCCAACGTCACTCTCTTCAGTCTCCTGGCGCGCAATTGGGGGCGCCCGGCGCCGATTCGCCAACTCTGTTTCAACGGAGACGACACAGCCTTGGCGATCTGTTCCGCTGACGGCGCGGTCGCCCTTGCCCGCCTCGGCGACAACGAACCGCCGGAATCGCGCATCACGATTGACAACGGCCAAACGACGATCTCGCCCCGCCAAGGCAATCCCTCGCCGTTGATCAGCACGCGCATCCAGGAGGGCGATGGCCTATCTGCCTATCGGGGCGACAGCTTCCTCGTTTCGACTGCCAGCGGCGAACTTCTCCACCTCGCGCGCTCCGGCGAGATCGAGAGCAAGGTTCTGTCCGACCGGACGCCGATTGACGCCTTCGCCCACTACCCTGCGACTGACCTGACAGCGGTGGTCGTGAGAAGGCGGCTGCGGCTGCAATCGGGCGAACCACCCCCGTCCCGTGACGTCGAACTCGGCGACTTGGCTCCGCGGCTCGTGTCGATATCGGACGATGGCGCGCTAATCGTCCTTTCCGGCCGGGATCGATTGAGCGTCCGGCGCACCGCCGATGCTTCCAAGCCGCTGTGCGAGATTAGTCTTTCGTCACAGCCGCAGTCGCTGAAATGGAGTCCGGGCGGCCGCTGGCTCGGAATCGGGCAACAAACCGGGGGCCTCTGCGTGCTGGATGTGGAGAGCGGAGAGAGCATCGCATTCAGCGAATTTCCTGGACGGATCGGAGCCATCGACTGGAGTCCAGCGGCGAACACAGTCATTGCTTCCGGAGCCTATCGCATTGCTGGCTGGTCTATGGCGACGACGCTCGCCAAGGCACTCGCCACGGGACGCGCAGGCTTCGTCATGGTGGAAACCGTCGCGGCGCATCCGGTTAAGACACTGGTGGCCGCAGGCTACGCAAACGGTAGAATTGCGATCGCCGGCATAGGATCGCCTGATGAACTGACCATCCGGGATAGCGGCGGCGCCGTTACTGCGCTGCGGTGGTCGGCAAGTGGCCGCTATCTGGCGGCAGGCGATGCATTGGGCAACGCCGCCATCATCACCTTTCCCAACGAAATCTTCAAATAGCAGGAGGATCTCATGCAAGAAGAGCAACGCAGGACTGAAGACGCGAGCAAGGACGCCTTTTTCGAGAGAATTGCCAAACTATCGGAAGAGATGGTTGCCGCCCACGGGAAGGATTTCAGCATGGGCGCGCTGGTGCTTGGTGCACGCTGGATCGCCGAGGGCCGGGGCGATCCCGGCCGCAAGGCCAATTAAGCATCCCGCGACGCGGTGGAACGATCCGGCAAGACAGGGGCCGAGCGATGCTTTCCATTGCCCGGACCCGGCCTTCACCCCTGCTGTGCCGTTACGATTCCGCCACGGCGCTCCTCGTAATAGAGCAGACAAACGGTTCGCAGGACGGAAGCCAGGCTCGACATGCCGACCGACCGCTCCAGGGCTTCGGCATAAAGTTGCGCAATCAGCTTGGAGATAGAAAGGCCTTCGCTCTTCGCCATGCCTTCCAGAACCTGCCAGAACGCCATCTCGAGCCGGATACTGGTCGAATGCCCGGAAATCCGGACCGATCGGCTAACCTTCACGAATCTTTGCGAGCTTTGGTCTGTCAATACTCTGCACATCCTTTTTCCTTCCTTCGGCCCCTCTCGGCCATAAGCGCTCCCCGCCGTGCGTCCCGGCGGGGAGCAGAAGCTGCGCGACCGAACGGCATATTAAGGAATGAGCACCGCGCGTCCGTGGATCTTGCCGTCACGAAGGTCCTTAAGCGCTTGGTTGGCATCTGCGAGACGGTATTCCACAGTCGTCAGATCGACGAGCCCACGATCGGCGAGCGCCATCAGTTCAGTCAATTCCGCCCAGGTGCCGACGAGAATGCCGATGATGTTTTTTTCGGTGATGACCATGTCGACGGTCGGAACACGAATGTCTTCCCCGTAACCGACGACATAGTAGCTACCCATCGGCCGGGTCATCTTCAGGCCCTTCAGCGTTGTACCTTTCTCGCCGACGAAGTCGATAACGGCTTCAGCGCCCTGACCTCCCGTGAGCTCGAGAACGGCCTCGACTTCATTACCATCGGCCTTGACCAGCTTATCGGCCCCGATGTTGCCGGCAAGCGTGAGCGAAGCGTCCGAGATATCGACGACGATCACGTCGGCGGCACACATGGCCTTCAGGCACTGGATGCCGATATGACCGAGGCCGCCGGCGCCGATAACGACAACAGATTCACCGGGCAACAGGTGGCGGGTCGCCTTCTTGACGGCGCGGTAGGCTGTGAGGCCGGCATCGGCATAGGGAGCCACATCCTTGGGCGCCAGCGTCTTCGGCAGCGGCACGATGTTGCGTTCCGAGGTGCAGAGATATTCGGAATAGCCACCGTCGCAGTCGAGCCCTGGAAACTTTCCTGGGCCATGCATGTCGAAGCCGCGGCGGCATGCAAGGCAAGTGCCACCAGAGATTTTTGGATGCACGATCACCGGATCGCCGACCTTGATGCCTTCGACCTCTTTGCCGACAGCTTCAACCCAGCCGGCATTCTCATGCCCCATTATCAGCGGCAGAAGCGTGTTGCCGTTCGGATCCATGTGTGGCCGCCAGATGCCTTCGATAATATGCAGATCTGTGCGGCACACCCCGGCACCGCCGATCCGTACGATCACGTCAGTGGATTTCTTGATCGTTGGGTCGGGAACATCCTGAAGCGAGACCCATCGTCCCGTTCCCAGCTTTTCGTCATAATGCGTCAGAACTTGCGCTTTCATGCTGCTGTCTCCTGCTTCGCTGGGCCAATGGCCGTTACAGGGAATCATGCGCAAGTATCATGCCGTTTGGGGAACACAGGCAATTTCAATTAGATAATTGAAGAAAGCTGAAGAAAGGCCGTTCATCTTCTGAACGGAGTGAACAGAGGATCTGTCCAGTTTCTGTTCATTGCGCAGGTGCAATGGAAGCAGTTATCTTGTTCGAAGTTATGCATGGAGGAGGCGCATGCAACATCTATCAGGAATGGACCGCGCGCGCAAAGCGTTGGAGAAGGGCGAGCGTTTTCCCATTGGAATGCTGAATCCCGTCGTAGCAGAAAGCTGGCAGCGATGCCGGGATTTGAATCTCGATCCACGCGGCATGCCGCGGCACAACGTTGTTGCCTTCGTGAATGTGAAGCGGCGGCGCGAGGAGAACGCCGCAATGCGCCTGCTGGCGCTCGCCGAGATGCAACTCCTGCATTCTCAGATCGCCGGTTCGAATTTCATGATCGCGCTCGGCGATGCCAACGGCATCGTTTTAGATACGATCAGTGACCAGCATTTCGCAGAAAGCGAAGCCGGCCGCGCGATCATTCCGGGCAGCATCTGGAACGAAAGTGAGCGTGGGACCAATGCGCTAGGGCTGGCCGCCCTCGTCGAGAAGCCGGTGGCGATCTACGGGCGGGAACATTATTTTGCCTGCCATGGGCATCTCAGTTGCATGGCCTCGCCTATCTTCGGTTCCGACGGAAAGGTTCTTGGCCTGCTCGATGCCTCCTGCGCCCATGAAGCTCGGCAGGAACATACGCATGCCTTGGTCCGTATGGCTGCGGCCCAGATCGAAAACGGCCTCCTTTACCAGAGCCATTCCAAAAGCTTTGTCTTCGCATTCCATCCGCGCGTGGAATATCTCGACACGCTCTCCGCAGGTCTGGTTTCTGTCACGCTCGATGGCGAGATCGTTTCGATCAATCGTCCGGCCAAGACCTTGCTGGACGGTCTGCCTGCAAAGATTGGCAACCACTTCGACACGCTGTTCGAAGCCGGTTTCGGTCAAGCGGTCGACGGCCTGTTGAAGGGTGGTGCCATCCGGATCCGGGATAGGGCAGGCAGTGGCGTCTTCATGGTCTGCCGGCAGATCGGCCAGCACCACGCCCCGATGCGAAAGCAAACGTCACAAGCCATGCCGGCTCTGATCCGCAAGGAGAGAGCGCCGGACTTCGTGGCGCACGATCCGGCCATTAAACGATCGCTCGACGATATTGCCGAGGCGGCGACGCTCTGCATGCCGGTGCACATTACCGGTGAAACCGGCACCGGCAAGGAGCTGATGGCGCAGCATGTCCACAAGGTCAGCGCACGCAAGGGTGAGTTCGTCGCGCTCAATTGCGGCGCCGTGCCGGAAGAGCTGTTCATCGCGGAAATCTTCGGCCACGAGCGCGGCGCCTTCACCAATGCGCGCGCCGAAGGCTCTATCGGGTTGGCGCGCATGGCCGACCGCGGCACCCTTTTCCTCGACGAGGTCGCCGATATTCCGCTCGCAGCACAGACCTCGTTGCTTAGGTTTCTCGACAGCATGGAGATTCGCGCTGTCGGCGCGCAAAAGACGCAGAAGGTGGATATTCAGATCGTCTCGGCAACCAATCGCGACTTGGAAAGCATGGTGGCGCAAAGGCAGTTCCGGGCGGACCTTTATTTCCGTCTGAACGCTTTCTCCATCCGCTTACCGCCACTGCGCGGCCGGACCGACTTTGCAAGCATCGTGCGCCACCTCATGGAGAAGATCGCGCCCGGAACACCAGTGACTGATGCGGCCATCGCTACCCTCTCACAGCGAAGATGGCCCGGCAATATCCGGGAACTCAGGTCCGTCCTGCAGCGCGCCTTGGTGCGACGGTGTGCGGACTACGTCGATGAAAGCTGTTTCGACGAGGCCAAACTCAATCCCGACCTTGCTCGAGACTGCTGCGACGAATGTCGAGACAGGCCGCTCAGCCGCGCCAAGTGTGAGGAAATCCGGTCGGTCTATGAAAACACCGAGCAGAATATATCCCGCACTGCTCGGGAACTCGGGGTCTCAAGGACCACTGTCTACAAACACGTGGACCAATCGTTTCGAAAAAATCCCAGCATGTGAGCATCTTCCGCGAAGCCTGAGAAATATCGGCGGTAAGGCTGTGTGGGCTGTCACTGCCGCTTTCGAGGTGGATGCATCACCTCGGATGGCGGTATGACACTTTTTGGCGGCGGCCGAGCGGCGCCCTCATCTGGCTGAGAAGCGGCACCATCGAAAGCCCGACCGCGGTTATGGGCTGATGATCGATAGCGCGAGCGCCACATCCCGCCACAATCCGTGCATGCAATCGGCTCCCGAGGCCACCTGGTGGGAGCGAAATCTAAAGCGTTCTTCAGGGCTGCGGTTGGCCGAAATTCTATTCTGCAACTGTGGCAATGAAGCCGTCGAACTCGCCTAGCTTCCTCCGCCAAGCGTCGGCAGCGGCGTTCGAAAACACCCCTCCTGCGTACGCTGGCAGCACAGCATCTTGAAAAGATAAGAGATCGGCCTCTCTTAGATCAAGGGTGGTGAGCCTAAAGTCGCTACGATCCTTGGCACCTTCCATAAGCCCTCTAGCAAGCCTATCTGCAAAGCGATTGAGGCGAGTGCTACCGATGATCAGTACAAGCTTCAGCATTTTCTTTACCTTCTGCTTGCGGTCTTAACCATTGCCCACATCCGGCGCACTGCACCGGATGTGGAAACTGTCTTGCCGGTTTTTCTAGTCAGCCCTGATGCTCGCTCGCCTCGACTTGGATGACTAGATCGACCTCATCACCGATCATACCGAGCGCCGCCTTCATGCCGAAATCACTGCGCTTGACCTTCGTCGTTGCGCTGAAGCCGATATCGTGGCCCTTGCTCCAAGGGTTCTGGCCCTCTTTGTTGAACGTGACGTCCAACGTGGTGGACTTCGTGACGCCTGCGATCGTCAGATCGCCGATGATCTGTCCGGTGGTGTCGGTCACCTTCTTAAATTCCTTGCCGACGAAGGTGATGTCAGGGAATTCCGTGGCGTTGAACCAGTCGGCGCCCTGGATGTCGCCGTCGCGCTGCTTGTTATTCGTCGAGATCGACGCGACGGTCACCTTGACATCGAGACTACTGGCTTCCGGCTTCTTTGCGTCGAAATCGAACGCGCCGGAGAATTCCTGCGCCACGCCGATCACCTTCGCAAAGCCGAGGTGGTCGATGTAGAATGCGATCCCCGAATGGACCGGATCGATATCGAACTTGGTGGCCCATGCCGGCGACACCGCCCCGGCGAATGCCGCCATCGAAAGCAACATTGCTGCAAGTCTGGCTTTCATTTTTCATTCTCCTCTCAGGTTAAACGGGAAAGCTCGAACCGTAATCCAGGAACGCTACGACGACCGCTAAGGCGGCGGGTGAGGCAGCGAGAAGTACGTGGACGAACAGAAACGGAAATGGCTTCGATAGGTTGGTTGCTCGGCAAATTCGGTCCGAGAACATAGGTAGGACGACCGATAGGATAAGGACCGAGACGGCAACGAGATCGGTTTTGCGCGTGATCAGCACTACAGTAAAAGCTATTGCGATCAGGCCACCCAAGGCACCTATCGACGATGCTCCACCGAGGCGAAAAGCCGGACGGACGGCGTGCACGACCAGAATCGCGAATGAGCTCGCCGCGAACATCAGGCAAAGCTGGAACGAGGAGGACGACGCGCCCAAAAGGGCGATCGGCGCAAAGCCGAATGCGAGGGCGGAGCCGACACCACCCCGCTTCACGTCATCCTCCCGACCCGCTGCGCCGGGCAACAGACACCACATCAGGAAAATGCCGACGGTGGCCGCCACCAGAACTTCCCAGGTGGCCACGCCCAGTCTGGGCTGGCCAATGTAGAATGCCGCGGCCACGGGCTGAACAAGGGCGAGAATGCGAACCGAGCGCGGGGCGACGATTTCAGCAGTGAGACCCACCACCGCGCCGACCGCGATCACGTAGAACAGCTTGTTGACCGCGCCGACCGGAGGCCACGCCGGCACCTTATTGTAGACGAGCCAATAGGCGGCCAGCAATGAAACGGGCATCAGGAGATCGGTGGCGAGCACGACGCCGCGCCAACGCATCAATCCTGACATCAGAAAGGCGGCCAGTGTCATGGCGAGCAGCGACGCGGCTAGCGTCTCCTGAGGGGAGCTGCCAAATCCAAACATGGAGGGATTTTCCGAATTGCGAAATCTATTTTTGACGTGGAACGGCATGCCATTGCCATCCACAGCGCTTCATCTCAGATTAGGCGAGTGCGTCCAGTTCCCCAAGAATGTTGGCCGAAAGTTCGATTGCCGCCGCTTCGAGGTTCTCGTGAAGATGCCTGACGCTCGAGGTGCCGGGGATAAGCAGTACGTTCGGGGCACGCGCCAGCAACCAGGCCAATGCGAGTTGGCGAGAGGTTGCGCCAAGCCGTTGGGCTGCCGCTCTAAGCCCTCCGGACTGTAACGGAGAGAACCCGCCTAGAGGGAAGAAGGGGACATAGGCGATTTTCTGCTCCGAAAGCTTGTCAATAAGCGCGTCGTCGGTACGATTGACGATATTAAATTCGTTCTGAACGCAGACAACAGGTGCAATCTTCTGAGCCTCGGCGACCTGTGCGGCCGTGGCATTGCTCAAGCCCAGGTGGCGGATCAAACCCTGATCGCGCAGCGCCGCGAGTGCACTGAAGCTTTCCTCAATGGAGCCCTCCCGTCGGCCTCCACCCATGATACGGAAATTGACGACGTCCAGAGCATCAAGGCCTAGATTGCGCAGATTGTCGTGAACAGCCTGCTTGAGTTCGTGCGGTGTCTGTGCAGGCATCCACGACGCGTCGTTCCCTCGCCGTGCACCAACTTTGGTAACGATGGCCAGATCTGCAGGATACGGATGCAGCGCCTCACGGATTAGCTCATTGGTAACGTGTGGGCCATAAAAGTCGCTGGTATCGATATGGTTCACGCCAGCTTCGACGGCAGCACGCAGAACCGCCAGTGCCGCGCCGCGATCCTTCGGCGGCCCAAAGACGTGCGGACCGGCAAGTTGCATTGCGCCATAGCCCATCCGATTTACCTGCCGGTGGCCGAGGGCGTACACGCCAGCTTTCGAAATATCACTCATCTCATCGTCTTTCCGGAATTAGAATTCGCCAACTACCGTCCTGGTGGTTAGTTTCAGGATTGGGTAATGATGATCTTTCCGCGTGCCCGACCAGATCTCTGACGCTCGATTGCATCGCTAAATGCATCGAAGGGTACCGAGGTATCGAGAACTACTTTGAACCCGTCCTGAGCAACGGCCCTCACCACTTCATCAAGGCGGGAAACGTACGGTTTGACATACATCATGGTTGCCGACACGCCGTGCGCACTTGCCACCGCAACATCCGGCGGACTTGTGGTTGATACGAGGCGCCCACCGCGCTTTAGAACCGGATAGCTGCGCGACTGCGTCTCACCTCCGACGAGGTCTAAAACCAGATCGACGTCGCGAAACACCTGTGCAAAATCCTGCCTTTTGTAGTCGACGACTTCATCTGCTCCGAGCGAGCGCACCAGGTCGACACCAGCGCCAGATGTGGTAGCTAAAACTCGCGCTCCAGCTTTCTTCGCGAACTGCACCGCGAACATCCCAACTCCGCCGGATGCCGCGTGGACCAGGACGGTTTCACCGGTTTTGATATGGCCTTCCGAGAACAGCCCGTGCCAAGCCGTACTTCCAGCAGTTGGAATAGCCGCACCCTCTATCGGCGTTAGCGACGATGGTAGTAGAACGCAGCTTTTGGCTGGCACGGCGGAATATTCCGAAAGACCGCCCCCTGTCAGTGGATCCGCCCACGCCACGACGGCGTTCCCTGGCTTGAACGTAGTGACGGCGTCGCCAACCCGTTCGACCACGCCCGCGAAGTCGCATCCGATCGCGTACGGGAATTCGATCGGGAAGAATCGCGCGGCCCAGCCTGCCATCAGACCGATATCCAGTGGGTTGAGAGCTGAGGCCGTGATGCGGACAAGAACTTGGTCCGCCTCGATTGATGGAACCGAAACCTCGTTAATGACAGCCGGCGTATTGAAGTCATGGATGCGGATGGATTTCACAGAAGACCTCTTGAGATTGCATTGATTGTTTAAGGAAACATACTCGTGCCAAATTACTCTTACAAGAGCAATTATGCAAAAATTGCATCGGCGAGTAGCTATTCCGCCGTCGGTCATTCAGCGAAGGTGTCGTTGAGAGAATAAGGACTTTTGCAGGTAAGCGAGATGATGGCGTCCCGCCGATCCTGAAATGTCGTGAGTATTTCTCGAACGTTGCTTGGGCCGCGGCGACGACCGCTATCGAGGAGCATGGGGACAAAAAAGGGAAACAATGAACAGCAATCGAGGGACTGCATCCTGTCGGATGGGCAGGCCGACATCAGATCGCGGCCCGATTGCAGCAATAGCAGCATTGCCTGCCGATGCGCCGCTGGGCGTCAGTGAGTTGCCGGCGGGAGCAGCTTGGCCGGTCGCAAAATACATCAGTCAAATGCGGAATTTGCCAGGCCGTTTGTCGTATTGCTTGCGCTATCGAACCACTGCGCCATCCAGGACCAAAAGCATGATCGTATTCTGCCAACGGCGATATGGATTATACGTCAAGCGGGCATAGACCTTACCTGTTTCTCGATATCCCCAGGCCGAGAACCAGACGGGCTCGCCCGCTCCGCAGGATCTTCGCGCAGCATCACTCTGCGCATTCCAGCCGACGTTCATCGTCGACATAGACAAGCCACGGTCGTACAGTGCTCAAGACTGGGGCACAAGCGCTAGCAGTGAGATGGCCGTCAATCTCCAAAACCTGTTCAATTGGCTGATCCTCAAGATAGCCAACGGGAAGTGCAGGCAAGTCCAAAATACCTCGTCAAGGTCGGCGGAGTATGCCTATTTCTGCTTCATATAACGCTGTCCGCCTTTGGTTTTGGTCAGCACCTTCTCCTTCCGAGCGCGTGGATTGTGCTGGTCGTCGGATATGGCGGGGGCGAAAGCTATGAGCTCGGTTAGATAATCGACCTCCGCGGCGAGACGGCGCTCCGTATGACGAAGTGCCCACTCTTCGATCAGCCCTATGTAGGGAATGGCGCCCTCAATCATTTCGCGCCGCTCGGCCAGCAATTCCTTCATGCGCTCAAGCCTGTCGGCCAAGACAACGGTGAAATCCCCGAGATCTTTAGCGTTTGCTTTGGTCAACGCTAGATCGAAGGGATCGTATTTAAACCAGATGTCGGTCAGCCCTAAGATGCGCAGTTCCTCAAGCGTCGTCTTACCTGCGTCGGTGATTTCATACAGTTGACGCGTTGGACGGTTACCCTGCTTTTCTTGGCCAGCTTCCCGCAGCAGGCCCTCAGCAGCGAGACGTTTCATTGCCCCGTAGACTGCGCCAACAGGGATGTCCGTCCAAAATGGCACCCGCTTTCTGTCCGCCTCCAGTCTCAGGCGATGGCCATGCATTGGTCCAATCTCCGCGAATGAGGACAAGATGAAAAGGCGTATGGATGACATAAGAACCGATTGCTCTCGCATGATTAACTACTAGATATATATATATATATATAGCTTATAGTTGAAGCTGTATTTTCCACGATTCTTCCGCTTCAACGCTTGCCGCTCGGCATTTTTGCATGACCTATGCGGCGCCTGCTCATAACAGGTGTTCGATGCGAATTGGGATGCTACGCAGCCGATGGTCCGTCGCATCGAAAACCGCGTTTGCCAGGGCGGCGGCGCCAGTCATCGCAACTTCTCCTACACCTTTGACCCCAGATCGATTTGCGTCAAAGTCAGGTTCGTCAATGACGGAGACGTCGATCTCACCTATATCGGCATTGACTGCGACGTGATATTCGGCGATGTCGGACTTCAACCAGCCGCCGTACTGGGGATCGACTTCGCTTTCTTCTCTCAACGCCGCGCTGACAGACCACACGACGACGCCCTGAACTTGGCTGCGGGCGGTGCGAGGGCTCACTACGCGCTCGCAATCGGCGACGGAGACGACCGGCGGCACCCGGATCCGGCGCGTATGCGGTTCGATACGAACCTCCATGAAATGGGCGATGTAACTCAATGCCGTGAAATCCCCATAGTTCCCATGCAGTCCCCCACAGCGAAAGCCCCCGACCTGAACCGCTCCAGAGATTCGGCGCCTTGCCCCGGTGCCGTCATTGATACTTCGATCTCGATATAGGGGAGCATGAGGATTTGTGGGGCGAGGCGGAACGGATAGCAAGAACTGGCGGGGAGACGGCGACCTATGAGGACGAGGTTTTCGTCACGCAATTCCGTATTAGGCTGAAGGACGTAAGCCCGATGGTGTGGCGCAGGGTTTAGGCAATCTCGACGGTGACGTTACGCGAGTTTCATGGCGTCCTTCAGGTCGCTATCGGATGGGAAGTCATCCACCATTACCAATTCATCATTCACACGGTGCGGTACGGCTCGTGGGAGACGGGTGCCCGTTCCCCGGCCATCACGCTCGGCGATTTGAAGCTGCGCAAAGCCAGCCGGGTCCTGTACGAATGTGACCGCAATATTCCCCGGCCGAACGTAAGCGCGAATTTCTGTGCGCCTTCTGAAGCGCGGTGCTCTGATGCATGAAGTTTCCACCAAAAATAGGTGGACACCAAATCATGGATGAAGATGCTCCTAAACTACAAGTGCGGCTTGTTGGTCGCGACGGCCGTCGTCGATATGACCCTGCGTGGAGAGATCGGCTTGTCGCGGCTTGCCTGGAACCCGGCGTTTCGGTCTCGCGTCTGGCGCTGGAGCACGGCGTCAATGCTAATCTTGTTCGGAAATGGGTGAAGAGAGCCAAAGAAGGACGTCCTTTGCCTCTCGTCTCGGGGTTCGTTCCGGTTCGGATTGCTGCAGATATTTCCTCGGCCTCTGGCGGCGATTTGCTGGCGAAGACCGAGCCATTGGGCAAGCACTCTCATGCATCTAGGGTGAGTGCGCTCCTGCCGAATGGGATTAGTCTGACCGTTGAGTACGACGATGTGAATGGACTGGTCGCAATCGTAGGAGCGCTGGGTCATGTTCAGACTGGGCGCTGATCTTGAGGTCTATTTGCACCGAGAGCCGATCGACTTTCGGGCAGGCATCAACAGCCTTGCAGTCCTGGTCCAGGAGACGATGGCGCTGGACCCGTTTACTCCTGCGGTATTTGCCTTCTGCAATCGCCGGCGTGACCGGGTGAAGCTTTTGTTCTTTGATCGGTCGGGGTTTGTTATGGTCCTGAAGAAATTGACGGAAGACAAGTTCAGGTGGCCCCGCCGAGAGACTGTGGTGGTGACACTCTCGACCGAGCAGCTCCACTGGATCCTGGACGGCATCGATATCGATGCGATGGTGCGCCATCCGGTTCGGCAATATCAGATCGCCGGCTGAGGATGGCGAATTGAGCTGTTGACGCGCAGGGCCGGTTCAGATTCAAGAATCTGATGACGAGAACCGGCGAGCCAAGCATTGCAGAACTGATGGCGCAGTTGGCGGCAAATGCTGCCGAAATCGCCGCGCTCAAAGCCGAGAAGGATGCGCTGTCGCTTCGGGTCGTCAAGCTGGAAGAGGAACTGGCACTCGCAAAGCTCCATCGTTTTGCTCCTCGCAGCGAAAAGCACATCGACCGCCTCTTCAACGAAGCCGAAGAGGCGGTGGGCGACGATGATGGGAGCGACGGTGATGCCGGCGACGACGTCGTCAAGCTTCCGGACACTGGCCTGCCAGCGATAGAGGGTCAGACGGGCAAGAAGCGTGGCCGCAGGCCTCTGCCGGCAGATTTGCCGCGCCAACGTGTCGAATACGACCTTCCCGAAGACCAGAAGACCTGTCCCTGCTGCGATCATCAAATGCATCGCATGGGCGAGGCCGTGACCGAGCAGCTCCATATCGAGGTCAAGGCGAAAGTCTTGCAAAATGTGCGCGTCAAGTACGCTTGCCGCCATTGTGACCGCACCGGGATCAACACGCCTGTCGTGATCGCGCCAATGCCGACGCAGCCCCTGCCTGGCAGCATCGCCACGGCCTCGACGCTGGCCTTCGCGCTCGTTCATAAATACGTCGATGGCACACCGCTCTACCGCGTGGCGCAGACGTTCGAACGGGCCGGTGTTCCCATCAGCCGTGGTGCTCTGGCTCACTGGGTGAT
>NZ_JAUQTZ010000006.1:0-85853 GCF_059803845.1 Rhizobium sp. UFLA01-1127
TCAGCACGTCGTCGGCGAACGATATCGCTCGACCTCAGCCAGCTCAAAAGTCTGCGGATCCCTTCCAATATTGCAGCGAAGTCAGCGAAGACCTCGGCAAACCGCCCTTGAAAGCCTCATCCCCGGCTCAGTGTCGCCCGCAAAGCAGTCGGGACGAGATCGGTCGCCCTTCATCTCCGGCAGGTTGGCTCTCAATTCCCCATAACGGCGTCAAACAACCCGCGTCTTAGTTCAATCCGGCTTACATGAGGTCGCCCGAAGTCGCCGCACCGCCCATGCGACCTCAAATAACCCTCCAGATTCCCAAATCGGTGGAATTGTGATTCCTGATGGATGCTGGAATGGAGGCCAGCATCCATGACGCGACCCTATTCGAATGATCTTCGTGAGCGCGTTGTTGCTGCGGTGACAGCCGGGCAGAGCTGCCGGATGGTGGCGGAGCGATTTGATATTGCCGTCTCATCCGTAGTGAAGTGGTCACAACGTTATCGGGCGACCGGCAGCGTGTCGCCTGGCAAGATGGGCGGCCATCGCCGACGGGTGCTGGAGCCGCACCGCGCCTTTATCGTCGAGCAGATCGAACAGACATCCCATCTGACACTGCATCGGCTGAAGGATGAGTTGGCCGCCCGCGGCGTGACCGTCTCCCATAATGCCATCTGGCAGTTCATGCGCCGCGAAGGCCTGAGCTTTAAAAAAAACGCTGTTCGCCCTTGAGCAGGGCCGCGCCGACATTGCTCGGCGCAGAGCCCGCTGGAAGGCCTGGCAAAACCGCTTCGATCCGAAGCGGCTCGTCTTTATTGACGAAACCTGGATCCGCACCAACATGGCGCCGCTACGTGGCTGGGGGCCAAGGGGCAAGAGGCTGCGCGGCTTTGCCCCGCACGGTCGCTGGCGCACCCTGACCTTCCTCGGCGCCTTGCGGTGCGATCGGCTGACCGCACCCTGCGTCTTCGATGGCCCGATCAATGGCGAATGCTTCCGCGCCTATGTCTGCCAGCAGTTGATCCCCACCCTGAAGCCCGGCGACATCGTCATCCTCGACAATCTCGGCTCTCACAAAGCCAAGGCCATCCGCGATGCCATCAAGGCAGCCGGCGCCAGACTATGGTTCCTGCCGAAATATTCTCCTGACCTCAATCCGATCGAGCAAGCCTTCGCCAAGATCAAGCATTGGATGCGCCAAGCTCAAAAGCGAACCATCGATGACACCTGGCGCCATCTCGGATACCTCGCCGACGCCATCAAACCAGATGAATGCGCCAACTACTTCGCAAACTCAGGCTACGTTTCCGTCAAAACATGATTTGCTCTAAAGCTTTTCCGCTTCTCTTCGAATCGCGAAAACGCTCCATCCCTTTGTTTTGCGCAATTCCGGACGGAAAACCGCTTCGCACTTTTCCTGGAATTGCCCTAGATCAGCGGCAGAATCGTCTGCTTGCCATCGGCGATTTTGAGAATCGTGAGCGTTCCGCCCATGGAAACCGCCGTATCGATGCCGATGCGGCTCAGACCGAAAATCGGATGGGAACTCGGCGTGTGACCGTGGATCACCAGCAGCGGCAATTGCGGTCCGCCCGACAGAAACGGTTCGCGAATCCACATCAGATCCTCGTCCGTCTGCTCGCTCAACGCAATGCCCGGCTGGATGCCGGCATGGACGAAAAGCGTCGAGCCGAAAATGACGGCTACGGCGAGTGAACGCAACAGATCGATATGCGCTGCCGGCATCGCCTCCAGCACCGTGTCGCGCAGCTTTTCAATGCTGTAGCCGAGGTCGAAAAGCATATGTCTGGCATCGATGCCATAGGAGGCGAGCGTCGGCAGCGCGCCGAATTCCAGCCAATGGATATTGGCATCGGGATCGTCCAGAAAGTGCAGGAAGACATCGTCGTGATTGCCGCAGAGCGCATGGCGGTCGAAACTTTCGGGCGGCGGTGCGCAGAGATGGGTAAGGACGTCGCCGGAGCGCGGGCCGCGATCGACATAATCGCCGAGATACATCAGCAGCTTCCGGCCGGCAAGGCTGCGGGCATCTTCGACGATGCGCCTTTCAGCCTCGACCATCTCGTCGTAGCAGCCGTGGATATCGCTCAGCGCATAGATCGCCGTGTAGTCACGTCCGGTGAGGTCGATACGGTTCCGTTGCTGCTGCATGAAATCGACCGTTCCTGCCGAGTCGTGCCTGAACAGCCGCGGCAGTCCCATTGCTTGACATGGCGTCGGGAAACCCGCCTTCGGCGAGCCCATATGGGACGGTATTCCAAGCATCGATCCGCCGCAAGTCTTACGGGTGCGGGCATTGGTCTGAACCGTTGAAATCGCAGCGAAATTTAGCGCCGTCTTCGGGCGGCGTGCATTGCACCGCCGCCCGAATGATGAGGATGTTCAACCGTGATAGGCGGCTTCCAGGCGGCAATATCGAGCTTGACCATCTGCATCAAGGCCTGCATGACGCGAGCCGCCTTGGCCGGGTCCGGATCGGCGATGTATTTGCTGAGTACGGCTGGCACGACCTGCCAGGAGACGCCGTAGCGGTCCGTTACCCAGCCGCATTCCACCGGCGCTCCGCCATCGGTAAGGCCATCCCAGAGGCGGTCGACCTCCGCTTGATCGACGCAATCCACCTCCAGCGAGATCGCGTGGTTGAACTCGATGCGGTTGCCGCCGTTCAGCGCCATGAAGCGCTGGCCGGCAAGCGTGAACGTCACGACCAGGACCTCGTCGGGCTTGCCGGCGGGCGTGTCGATAATATTCTTCTGCACATGATCGATACGGGAATTCGGGAAGAGCGAAACATAAAAATTTGCTGCTTCCTCCGCTTCTCGCGCAAACCACAGGCATGGGGCGATCTTGGACATTGGTGCTCCTCTTTCAGATGGCTTCTCTTCGCAGCCAGGACATGATGCCGAAAGGCGTGAGCGGCCTTCCGACGACATCATGCTCTACCTCGTTGATTCTGGAGCGGATTCAGATTTCAGGTCGAACAGACCTGAAATCATCCGGCTCCAGGCAACCAGAGAACGTTTGAAAGAGCGAGATTCCGACAATGAGGATTTGAAAAATGCTTTCAAGGCTGTGCAGGCAAGCAGAGTTGTTTGCTCGGCTTGCGATGTTCACGGAAGGCGGCAGTGATGGCGCGCAGGCTGTCCCTGGATTTCGGATCGGACAAAGAGGAATGCAGCACGAGCGACAAGGATGGAAGCGGCGGCAGGCCAAGCATGTCGCCGACATCGATCACATCGCTCGGAGCAAGGCGACGCGGAAACGGCGAAACCGCTAGCCCGGCCGATAGGGCAGCCGCGATCGCCGCCGTCCCGCCGACGAAGACCTCGGTCCACGGAATAGAGGATCGGTCGAGCAGCCGGATTGCCATATCGCGCACGGCGCAGGTCGGAGACAGGGCGGCCAGTGGCAGGGGCTCTCCCGCCCGATGCTCGAAATCCGGTGAGGCAAACCAGCCGAAATGCTCAGGCCCGAGGATCTCCCCATCCCGCCTGTCGTCGTCGCTGCGAATGATAACCGCATCGAGCTTGCCCTCTTCGAAAGCCTCGAGCAGCGGTCGGGAGACGTCCAGCCGCACTTCTATGGTGAGCGCCGGATCAACCGCTTTCAGACGCGCCAGCAAGGTCGGTACTTCAGGCCCCATGACATGGCTGGCAATTCCCAGCCTGAAGCGCCTGCGTGCGACGGAAAGCCCTGCGACGGCACGTTCGTGGGCGGCGAGAAACTCCCGTGCGGAGGGAAGGAATGTTTCGCCCTGGGCCGACAGACGGACATGGCGCGGCGTTCGCTCGATCAGCTTCCCGCCGATGCGCTCCTCCAGCCGTTTCAGCTTCACGCTGACTGTGGCCTGCGTAGTGCCGAGCGCCTCCGCCGCGCGCGTGAAGCTTTGGAAATCGGCAATGGCTACAAAGACCTGAACGGCATCGACATCGAGCGACATCATATGAATCCAAATTTGTTATCACTGATATAGTTAGTCATAGCATTCAAACATGATCAAGTGCCGGATACAGTTTGACGATCGACGGCGCTTCGTGTTGCGGAATGCACGAGCAGCGGCACGGATGCCCTGGGCGGGCCATCGCCGATCGACGAAGATTTCATGTCGAAAGGCGAAATTATGAGAAATATCCGGCACGGAAACACAGCGCTTGCGTTGGCTGCCGTCTGTCTTTCATCGATGATGTTCGGTCTCGAAATCTCCAGCGTCCCGGCAATACTGCCGACGCTGGAGCGGACGTTGCATGCCGACTTCCAGCAGCTTCAATGGACCATGAATGCCTATACGCTGGCGGTTGCGACCGTGCTGATGGCAGCCGGCACGCTCGCCGACCGTTATGGCCGCAAGCGGCTCTTCGTCGCGAGCACGATTGCCTTCGGCGTCAGCTCGCTCGTCTGCGGTATCGCACCGAACATCACGATCCTCATCGCAGGACGCGCGCTGCAAGGTGCGACCGGCGGCGCAATGCTAATCTCCCAGATTGCCGTATTATCTCAGCAATATGGCGATGCCGGCGAGCGTGCAAGGGCTTTTGGCTGGTGGGGGATCGTCTTCGGCTTCGGCCTCGGCTTCGGACCAGTCATCGGGAACGGCATCACCACGTTCATGGGCTGGGAATGGGTGTTTCTCGTGCACGTCCTGATCACGATCCTGACGGTTTTGCTGGCAATTTTCGGCGTACGGGAAACACGAGATCCCAACGCTCGGCATCTCGATATTGCCGGCATCGTTTCGCTATCGGCCGCGGTCTTTTGCCTGGTCTTTTACATTACGCAAGGCTCGCAGCTCGGATTTATCAATGCTGTTTCGCTCATCGTCACTGTTATTGCCGTCGTCAGCTTCACGGTCTTCATCGTCACCGAGCTTTCCAGAAGCCACCCCATGTTCGATTTTACGGTCTTCAGGATCAGGCGCTTCTCGGGCGCGATCTTCGGGTCTATGGGGATGAATTTCAGCTTCTGGCCCTTCATGATCTACATTCCCATCTGGTTTGAAGCAGGTCTTGGCTTGGAGGGGGTGGCCGCCGGTATTGCCTTGCTCGCCTATACGCTGCCGACATTGATCGTGCCGCCGTTTGCCGAACGGCTTCTGCTTCGCCGCGGCCCCGGCCTTGTCATTCCCGCCGGCCTGTTCACGATCGGGTTCGGCTTCCTGGTCATGAAGCTCGGCGCGGCCGCAGGTGAGGCAAGCCTGCCGGTAACATTGCTCGGGGCACTCGCCGCGGGCATCGGCCTTGGAGTGACGAACACCACCGTCACGAACACGACGACGGGCTCCGTTTCGAGCGACCGGGCCGGCATGGCTTCGGGCATCGACATGAGCGCGCGAATGATTTCGCTTGCCATCAACATAGCCGTGATGGGGTTCGTTCTCGTGAGCGGAGTTCTCGCAAACCTGCAGACCGCGCTTCCGGCTTTGCCCGACGCGACTTCGCTGCCTCGATTGGCAGAGCTCATAGCAGCCGGCAACACCAGTGTCGTGGACAAGCCCATAACGAAACTTTCGAGCGAGATCGCGCGCGCGGCGCTTACCCAAGGCTTTGATTGGGTAATGCTCTACGGTGCCCTGAGCGTTTGGGCACTCGCTTTGCTGAGCCTGCTCGCCTTCGGGACGAGGGCGCATGCCAATGCAGTCGGATCGGAATAGCCGGCTGCCGGGTGGCTAGGCCAAACGCCCGCCGCCATCGATATGCAAGACTTCTCCTGTCACGAAGCGATTTGCCATCAGGAAGAGAATTGCCTGGGCGATATCTTCGGGCCTGCCAATATTGCGGCTGGGCAGGGTCGAGGCGGTTTGTTCGAGGACTTGCCGCTTGGCCTCGCCCATCAATCCGTCGAGCAGCGGCGTATCCACCCATCCCGGCGATACCGGCGAGATCGGCAGTGGCAATTTCATCGCCCGCCGGCTGGGAACGATGCGCCGGCTCATGCTGGCTGCTCCCGGCTACGTCGAACGATACGGGCAGCCGCGGGAACCAGCAGAACTTGCGGCACACCCATTCATCCGGGTCGCCGGTTTCGCGGCGGATGAGCGATTGCAACTGATCGGCGCCGACGGCGCGACGGTGGAAGCGCCGATCCGCACCTCATGGCGCGTCAATCACTGGCGGCCGCTCATGGAGGCAGTGCTGGCGGAAAGAGGGATAGGCGCATTGTTCGCTGCTGTCTGTAGTAGGGAGATCGCCGAAGGGAGGCTGGTACTCGTGCTGCCTTCCCATGAATTCAGGCAAGTGGATGTCCATGCGATCTATCCACCGGGATTGCGCCCCGCGGCGAGGACGAAGGCCTTCCTTGCGCTGCTTGCCGAGCGCACCGATCTGCTCTTTGGCGAGACATCGGCGGTTTAAGGCTCTTATCGGCCGGCCGCCAGCCTCTCCGCGAATTCGATCGCTTCGATCAGGCTGCGCTCATTGGCAATGCCCTGGCCGGCGATGTCGAAGGCCGTGCCGTGATCGACCGAGGTGCGCACGATCGGCAGGCCGAGGGTGATGTTGACGCCGGAAAGATCCATCCATTTGCCCGTCGCCGGGTCGATCTCGAAACCCAGCAGCTTGACCGGGATATGCCCCTGATCGTGATACATGGCGATGACGGCGTCATACTGTCCGGCGCGCAGCTTGACGAAGACGGTGTCGCCGGGGACGGGGCCAACGATATCGAGCCCGTCGGACACGGCCTTGGCGATGGTCGGCGCGGAGATATCGATGTCCTGCCGGCCGAAGAGCCCGCCTTCGCCCGCATGCGGATTGAGCGCCGCCACCGCGATCTTCGGACTGGCGATGCCGAGGTTCTTGAGAGCCTTATGCGTGAGGTCGATGACGAGCCGCAGCCGCTCTGGCGTCAGGCGCTTCGGCACATCCTCCAGTGCGACGTGGGTTGTCACATGGCTGACGCGCATATTACCATGGGCGAGCATCATCACCGAGCCGCGTGCGCCGGTGAGCTCCGCCAGCAGTTCGGTATGGCCGGCATAATGGAAGCCGGCCTTGTTCAGCGCTTCCTTGTTGAGTGGCGCGGTGACAATGCCGCCGACCTTGCCCGATAGCGCCAGCTGAACGCCCTTCTCGATCGCCTTGAACGCCATGCGTCCACCGTCTGCAGAAAGCCGGCCCGGCAGGATCGGTTCTCCCTCTGCATCGGCCTGGATGAAGCAGAGGTTCGGCCAGCCGCCCTCCATCTCAGCCGCAGGGATTTCGATGTCGAGGCCGAGCTGCCTTTCGGCGAGACGCAGGGCCGGACCGCTGCCAATAATTGTAAGCTTCAACTTACCTTGATCAAGCCGATCCTTTAGCCGCGCCGCAGCCTTGACGATGATTTCCGGGCCGATGCCGGCGGGATCTCCCATGGTGATCGCCAGATGCCGAATCATGGTTCTTCTCCGCCGGCAATCAACCCGTTTTCACTCAGGAGATCGCGCCACAGCGTCGGGCCGCCGAAGGCGCCTGATTTGGAGATGACGGTCGTTCCTCCCCAAGGACCGCCGACGATCGTCGAGCGGGGCAGGCCGGGCGCTGCCTGGCCGGTGATGCTGAGGGCTGACACATCGAGCGCCGAACAGAGATTGCGCAGGGTCTCGCCGCCGGCGACGATCAAGGTGCCTGGGGCTGGCAGGGCCTTGGCCATGCCGCCGAAGGTCGCCGCGATGCGCCTTGCCGCGTCGTCACGATCAAGCCCCGCCGGCAAATCGAGGCTGACCATGGCGACGCCGCCCTGATGGATCAGGCGATCGACGGCATCGGCATCCGCCCCTTCCGCAAGTTTCAGCCAATAGGGGCCGCAGGCCTGGAGTTGCGCCAGCGTGATCGGCTGATCCGAGCCGAACAGGCCGAGCACCGGTCTTTGCAGGTTGCGCGAGATAGGGACGGCGGATGCGGGCGGTCTTTCACCCGCGCTTTCTTGGGCGCGGGGCAGGTGATGCGTTGCCCGGTCGATATTGCGCGCCAGAGCGTGGGCCAGCCCGCCCGTGCCGCTCCAGAGGACCGGCCCCTTCAGCTGCGACGATACCCACGCGATGATGGCATCCAGATCCTCGTCCGTATGCGCATCGAAAACATGGATGCCATCCGGAACGGGCAGCTTTTCAACACCGTCGACGGAGGTCTGCTCGAGCGTCGTGTTGAAGGCCGCCAATCCCTCGGCGCGCAAATGAGCGACGAGATCCCCGCTGACATCGCGCCATGCGTCCTTGCCGGCATAAAGCACCTGCCGTCCGCCCCGCGTGTGCCGCCCGTGATGCGGAAAGGCCGGCGCCAGAATGCAGTGTCGCCAGTGGCCGAGCCGGAAGCAAGCCGCAAGCTCCACCGCCCAAGGGCCGCGAAACAGGCTATCCACCTTCTTGAAGGCGAGATCGGCACCCTCCAGCAGCGGCGCAATGCCGCCGACGATCGCCTCCGCCTCGGCGGCGGTCTTCTCGCGCGTGCCGCTGTCGATCGCGAGGCAATCCGGCAGGTTCTCCGAAAGCGCGTCGCTGCGCTCAACGTCGATTGGCCCGTAGACGCCGACGAATTCGACGGCGGTATCGAGCGCGCCGGTCAAGTCATCGGCAATGAGGCGGAGGGTGGGCATGAACTCAACGAGCCTTGCGGGTATCGGATATGGAAGCAAGGCCTTACGGCTGCTTGGACAAAGTGCAATTTTCAGCCTTCGATGGGGCTTGTCAACGGTTGCTTTGTCACAGTTTCATTGATCGGCGCCGCGACATTCGGCTTGGTGCCTCAGCAGCCGATAACCGGGCATCGCCAACAAGGAGTTTGCTATACCCTAGCGTCAGCTTCTCCGAGAATCAGGGAAGTCGGCGCTGACAGTAATATCCTTCCAGGCATCGAAATTCGCCTTGAGCGCTTCGAGACGCTTGTAGGCGATATCGAGTGCCGGAGCGCCCAGCAGCAAGCGAAGCGGTGGCAGCTCAGCCTCGACCGCCTTTATGATTGCGGCTGCGGCACGCGCGGGATCGCCTGGCTGGTTGCCGGAAGAGGCCTTCGTGGATTGGCGTCGCTTTCCGGCCGTTTCGGCATAGTCGTCGATCCTGATCGGCGACTCGACCATCGAGCTCCCGGCCCAGTTGGTGCGAAATGCACCCGGCTCGACGATCGTCACCTTCAAGCCAAGTGGAGCAACCTCATGGGACAAGGATTCCGAGATCGCTTCCACGGCAAACTTCGTCGCATGGTAATAGCCCGTCGCGGCGAATGCGACCAGGCCGCCCAACGACGAGATGTTGACGATGTGGCCCTTTCTGCGGGCGCGCATGCCGGGCAATACTTCCTTGGTGACATCGATCAGGCCGAACAGATTCGTTTCAAACTGCTTGCGCACGCCCATCGCCTTCTTCGATGGCTGCGAGATAACCATAGCCTGCATTGTTGACGAGCACGTCGATCCTGCCAAAGGCAGCAATGGAATCGGCTACTGCCGTCTGGATTGTGGACTTGTCGGTGACATCGACGCGGAGCGCCAGGGTACGTCCCTCGTGCTCGGCGACAAGGGCTTGCAGCTCTTCGGGCCGCCTTGCCGTCACAACGGCACGCCAGCCTCGCTCGAGTACGGATTTTGCAAGCTCATATCCCAGGCCCGTGGACGATCCGGTGATAAACCATACGGGTGTGTCGTTCATGTTCAGCTCTCTTGTTTGAATGTTTTGGCGCCCTTCCTATCGAGGGATCGCATGCAGCAAATCTAGGAGCGGTCAGCGCCCAGGCGTTAGGGCAGAAGGACCAGACTTTCATACGATCCTTCCAATTTTGCCTGTTGGCGATATCATGCGCGGGAAATGCCGCCATCATCGAAAGCCGGATTTATGGAACCATCGACGCAGCTCCGAGAGCTGATCAGCCGTCACGCTGCCGCGCAAAAGCAGGCGACCGAGGTGCAAGGGCTGATGCTTTACAGGGTTGATCAGCCGACACTGCCGACGGACGCCGTCTATAGCCCAAGGATTTGCATGGTATTGCAGGGAACGAAGGAGATCCGGCTCGGAGAGCGGGTTTTCAGCGTCGATTCCTCGCAATATTTCATCGCGACAGTCAATCTGCCGGTGTCTGCGCGTATCGAACGGGCTGATCCCGCCACGCCGCACCTGGCCCTGTCCTTCGAGCTAGACAGGGAGGAGATCGCAACGCTTCTTGCGGAAACTCCGCTGAGCCATATGACGGAGCCTCACGATCACGCCGGAATTGCGGTGTCGCAGCAGACGCCGGAAATCGTGAGCGCCGCATTGCGTCTCGTTTCCTGCCTGAACATGCCAGATGACATCGACATGATGTCAAAGCTTGCAAGACTTGAACTCTACTACCGGCTGCTTCGCGGCGAACTCGGATCGATGCTGCGGCAGCTTGCGACGCACGGAACGAATCTGGCGCAGATCGGCCGCGTCACCGACTGGATCAAACACCACTTCGCCGAGGCCATGAGCATCGGCAAGCTGGCTGACATGGCGGGAATGAGCCCCACATCGCTGCATCGGCATTTCAAGGCCGTGACGTTGATGACGCCGTTGCAGTATCGGGCGCTCATCCGGCTGCAGGAAGCGCGTCGCCGGCTGCTTCTCCGCGAGGAGAGCGCACGGGAGATCGGATTTGAGGTCGGCTATGACAGCCAGACGCAGTTCACGCGCGAATACCGCAAATTGTTCGGCAGGCCGCCGGCGGCGGACGCGGCCTTTCTCAGCGGCCGATAAATTTGACTCGTCGGATGATTTGTTCTGGAGAGTGAAGTGCAGCGGGTTTGCCGAGATATGGCCATGTTCCTGTCCTAGCGGCAGGGTCAGATGTTTCGTCGCTTCAAGGAGGGCAGGGTGAGCTACGATTTCCATGTGGGCCAGAAGGTCGTCTGCATCGACGACAAATTCAAGCATGTCAGCATCGACCAGCTGATCCGCAAGGGGACGATCTACACCATCCGCTGGGTCGGCGAATACACGCATTATGTCGACGGCACCTTCATCGGCGTCAAGCTGGAGGAGATCCATCGCGGCAATGACGACGGCCCGGAAGGTTATGGCGCCGCCGACATGCCTTATCGCGCCAGCCGCTTCCGCCCGCTGGTCAAGGACAAGATCGCTTCGCTTAGAAAGCTTTTGGCGCCGGCGCCGGATGCGCCTGTCGAGCCGAAGGTGAGGACAAGGAAAAAGGAAAAGGTCTGATGTCAGGCGGGCGGGATGGCCTCGATCAGTCCTGCCGCGCCCGCGCCAGCCCGTGCTCGATCAGGCGGCTGATAAGCTCCGGATAGGAAATGCCCGAGGCGTCCATGGCCTTGGGATACATGCTGATATTGGTGAAGCCGGGCATGGTGTTGATCTCGTTGATGACCACGCTCTGATCCGGCGCCAAGAAGAAATCGACGCGCGCCAGCCCTTCGCAACCGAGTGCGCGAAAACCCTCCGCCGCCATGCGCTTCATCATCTCTGCCGTCTCGGCCGGAATATCCGCCGGCACGGTGACGACGGCGCCATGCTGATCGAGATATTTCGCCTCGTAGGAATAGAAGCCGTGAGTCGCGGCCGTGGCGATCTCGCCCGGCACGGAAACGAAGAGCGTACCGTCCGGCTGCTCCAGCACCGCATATTCGATCTCGCGGGCGCGCACGAATTCCTCCACCAGCACCTTGCGGTCATGCCGGAAGGCTTCGGCCAGCGCTGTCTCGAAGGCTTCGGCATCCTGCACCTTGCTGACCCCGACCGAGGAGCCTTGGCGTGTGGGCTTGACGAAGACGGGCGAGCCGAGCGCGCTCACGATCTCATCGAAATCAGGCTTGCCGCCGCGTACAAGCGTCACGGAGCGGGCCACCGGCAGGCCGGCCTCGCGCAGCAGGCGCTTTGCCATGTCTTTGTCGATCGCGTTTGCCGAGCCGAGAATGCCGCAGCCGACGAGGGGCAGCCCGACGATCTGGGCAAGGCCCTGAATGGAGCCATCCTCGCCGTTCAGCCCATGCAGCACCGGAAAGAGCACATCGACCGCGGGCAGCTCGCGTGCGCCAGCCCCTTCCAGCGCCAGGAGCCGGCCCTTGCCGCCCGGAACCAGGCAGACTTCCGTGCCCTCATAGGCAATCGGCTCCGGCAGCACGCCGCCCTTTTCCTCCACCAGCAGCCAGCGCCCGCCGCGGCCGATCAGGATCGGCACGATCTCATATCGCCCGCCATCGATCGCCTTGACGACATTGCGGGCCGACATGACGGAAACCTCATGCTCGGTGGACTGACCGCCAAACAGAACGGCGACGCGTAGTTTCGACATTGAGGCTTTTCTCCCGGGCCAGGATGGATGTGATGGGAGAAGGGTTTAAACGGGGGATTGCAGCTAAATTGGGGAGGGGTATGGGCGGGCTTTTGAAATCGGCTTCAAAGTCGGGATGGCATTGAGACTACGATCTAAAACTCTCTTATTACGCTTTATTCCGAGATCTTCGAAGATCGGGATAACTTTGCTTTTGGTTATCTCGACGGAAGATGGTGGGCAGCCCCTCCAGCCGCGCGCCGTCACGATACACCACTTGTCCGGTAATCAAATCAACAAATGACCGCGCCGTGCGGCTATCTCTTCCAGGTTTATACTTGTCCTCAACCGTGTCGGGTCCCAATGCAACCGCCATGCAATTGTTCCCAGCAAGTTTAAGGGTAGAGGTCGGCAGCTCTTGTCGCTGCCGTGTTTGCGGATGGCCGCGCGGCGTGCGGTTAGAGTGTGCGTGTTCGCCCGAATGACCGCAGAAGGAGGTTGATGGAAACGGCTACCTTGTCGATGTCGGGAACGTCTTGCGAATAGCGGCCGGTATAAAGCTTGATGATCATGTTATCACGGGCGGAGCCTTGGAGCTGGAAGTGGAGATGCAGGTAATAGTCTTGCCTGTCGCCGCCACGGGCCATGCTGCGGCCTCGTTGGGTCACTTGCTTCAGTTCCGCCTCAATCGGCGCAAAGCCGTCAAGCCGGAGCGTGACCCATCGGGATTGAAAACGCGTTTCGACCGGGACCGCGACGACCGCCTTGTCCAGGGCTAGACTGACGACACGGCCCGCCACACCGTCCACGCTGGCAGCTTCATTGAGTTTGAAGGCATGGAACAGCCGCCGGGGTTTCTCAAAGCAGATAAGGGATGCGATTACCAGGACGACGATATTGATGCCCGACCAACAGGCCGCAATCGGCGAAAACTGGCCCTGAACATGGCTGGTCTCCGGCACGATATTGACCAACGTGCCCAAGGCGGTGATCGCAATCAGTGCGGCGATCCAGGCGAAACTATAGCCGTCGAACTTGTTCGCTTCGTTACCGGTGCCTTTGGGCGTTACCCGAAACGGTTTGCCGAACGGCCGCACCAGGCTTGAGACGACGGTCGGCAGCATGCGGAAGGTGGCAAAGGTGCCGACCGCGCTCGAAATCACCGGCAAATAACGGGTCGGCGTAATCCACAGCATGAGAAGGAAATAGGCGGCCAACAGCGGCATCTGATAAGAAACGTAGTCGGCTATATTGGTGAAATAAAGCGGCAGCATGCCGAACCAGAGATAAACGATCGGGACGAGCAATATCATGAAGCGGACGAGATATTGCACCAGCCATGACATTGGCAGGAACATGATCCGTTGGAAGAGCGACAATCCGGGGCCGCGCAATGGTCCATTGTGCAGATAAAGGGTTTGAATGCCGCCCTGACACCAACGCTCGCGCTGCACGAAATATCCGGTCAGGTTCTCGGCGGCCAGCCCCATCGACAGGCGCTCATTCAAATAGCGCGTCTTGTAGCCCCTGTTGAGCATCGAAAGCGTGGTCAGCAGGTCTTCCGTAATGGATTCGGTTGGAAAACCGCCAATTGCGTCGACCGCCTTGCGGCGGGCAATCGAACACGAGCCGCAGCAAAAGCTAACATCCCAAACGTCTCTGCTGGGCGCGATCTCGTCAAAAAACAATCGCTGCTCGTCCGGCCAGATATTTTCCAGACCGAGGTTCGACTGCACGGGATCGACATTGAAGAAATGTTGCGGCGTCTGGACGATGCCAATGCTCTCATCCGAAAAGAAGGGCAGCGTTCGGCGCAGAAAATGCCTATAGGGCACGAAATCCGCGTCGAAAATCGCCACGAAATCGCCCGAGCTGACTTTAAGCCCGTTGTTCATGTTGCCTGCCTTGGCATGCGTATTGTCAGGGCGCGTGACGTGGATTGCATTCTTTTCGTCGCAAAAGGCCTTGAGCCAATCCCGGCGCTGATCGTCGAGCACATAGACCTTCAGCTTGCCGGCGGGGTAGTCGAGCGATAGCGCCCCGATGATGGTCCGCTCAAGCACGTCGAGGGGCTCGTTGTAGGTGGGGATGAAAACATCCACCGTCGGCAGTTCTGACTTGTCGCGCGCAAAGAAGATATGGGCCAGCCTGTCTGCTTCGGCACTGCGGTCGACGTACCGGCTCATCAGCACAAGGAAAATCACGACCTCTATGAAAGCCAGCGTTTCGACGATGAACAGAAGCCAGACCCAATAAAAATTGAGGCCGTCGTTGGGATAGGGAAGAACGGTTTGCGTCAGCCGCCAAAGCATATAGCGCAAAGCAATCGCCCCAACGAACGCGCAGGTCACCGTCCGTGTCCAGGTATGTTGACGCGACCAATTGAATGGCCCGAGGAAAAAGAAGGCCAAGACGAGAAAGGTCGGTGTCAGCGCTAGAAGATACTGAACCACAGGTTCTTAACCCATCTCACTAAGCCGATGCGATGCTTTGAGAACCGCACCTGCACGGTGCGCCCCACCTGACAGAAATTGGCAAAATCATCATTCATGAAGGACGGATCGAGACGGACGCGAATGCGGGCGTCGCGCTGTGTTGTTGTCGGCAGAGTGGCGACATAAGAATCCGTCTCGACGGCTGCGGAGCTGCCCTTCAGGGAAACGACCGTACCGGTGAATACATCACTGCGGCCGAGTAGTCGCACCTCCGCGGGAAGTCCTGTGTGAATTTCATCATAGTCAACCTCCGGAACAAGAATGTCGACGTACAGTTCCCGGCAGTCGAGGAGGCGCATCAGCTCATTGTTGAGTACGACGTTGGAGCCATTGACGACGGTCCTGCTCCAAACCACACCATCGAACGGCGCGGTCGCAGTTGCTGTTTCAAGGCTGCTAACGCGTTTGCCTTCTTCGACGAGCTGCCTTTCAACCTCCGTGACCCGCGTTTCATTTTCCGCTATCCGTGAGTTCAAGTCGTTGATATGTATAACAACCTCGTCCTCGCGTTGCCGTGAATAGGGGACGTCGTTTTGACCATCGCCGAAGACGAAAATCCCTTGCCGGACCGCATTCAATCTTTTCTGCAACTGATCGACCGTCAGATTGCTGATCTCGACCTCGCCACCGGTCGCCGCTCCAGCCGCGCGTGCCGCGTCAACCATCTTCTGCGTCAGAATACCTTTTGATTCGAGTTCCATCCGGCGATTCAGATCGACTTGTGCGGCAAGGTCCTGGGCTTGCGATACTTGCACCCGCTTCTGCAGGATATCGACCTCGCGTTCCAGGTTCGAGATCGTGGCTTGTTTGAAGATCTCCAAGCGCTTAGCCAATTCTTGGCGAAGCTGACTGAGTTCGTCTCGTTCCTTCTGCAAAGCCACGACTCGATCGCGAGCCGTGTTGCGATCCGCCTCCAAAGAAGCGAAGATCGCACGGTTCACACGCGAATTGCTGATCTCCGCGAGCGTCTGCCCCTCCTTTACCGGAGCGCCCACCTTGACGGGTTCTCCCGTTATCACTCCATCAATGGGGGCGTTCACCACAGCGAAGCGTGCGTTGACAGCGCCATCAAGACTCGTGAAGCCGGTCAATCCGGGCAGCCAAACGATGATCGCCACCATGAGAAGCAAAAGTCCTACGGTCACACGGGTAACGCGATGATTCAAAATCATGTTAAATCGGAAAATCGCCCCCTCAGCTACCGGCACTGACGAATCGAGGTGCCGATTGATGCAACTAAGTCTTGCGTAAATTAGCGCTTTAAAAATTAGCATGCAAGAGACGGTCGTCAGCCCGACAGCTCTATCGTGTGGATCGGAGTGATTGAACTGAACGAATTCCCAATCGATCGCTGATGCGATCCAATCTTTTACTGGAGCGGAGGTCAGCTCCGACGACTGCAATGCTTTGCAACAACCCTGATGACGGGATTGTTCGAGCCATAGCGTCACTGCCCAAATCTCGCGGGGCTTCAGCCCCTGGCGCGGCCCTTGGCCTTGCACCAACGTTCACTGACACCAAGGGCTAGTCTGGACAGGGAGTTGCGGCCCTTGGCCTTCTGTACCGCTCTGGTGTACCAAAAAAGCGGTTACAAAAGCCATAAAGCTCGATAAATGAACGATTTCTGGGGGATAGGCTGGTGCTGCTAGAGAGATTTGAACTCTCGGCCTCTCCCTTACCAAGGGAGTGCTCTACCCCTGAGCTATAGCAGCATTCCGTGGCGCAGTGTGATGCGCCGTATTGGGCGAGGCGGCTATTGCCATAGGTCGGGGCGGAGTGCAAGCCGCAAATTGCAAGTTCTTTGAAAGATAGCTGGAAAAAATGTGTCGGTCTTTTGACACTCAAGGTTTTCCGCTATGAGGAAGATATGGGTGCGGACAAGACGAAAATCGATGATGAGCGGGCTTTGCAGGGAGGTTCGGCGCCCAGTGGGGTCGGTGACGGGGCCGGCGAGCCCGTGGGAAGCAAACAGGTTACGGAAGCGGATCGGCGCCGCGAGCGCGCGGCGCAGAAGCTGCGCGAGAATCTCTCTCGGCGCAAGCAGCAGGTGCGGGCGCGGCGGGCAGGCCAGGCCGACGAAACCGATGGATTGCCGGCCGCAAAGCCTGTGGATAGCGCGGATGCCGCCGCAAAAAGGGACGAATCGCGATGATTGATGTCGCCCATCATCAAACGAATTGATGCGTTAATCTATTTCGTCTAAAGAGCGCCTTTTACCAAGTGCCCGAAATCAGGCGCGTAAAACTTGGGCGTTCGGAACTTCAGGAAAGGCGGGCCTCGCCCGTATTGCTTATATGGATCGTATCAGGATTGTCGGCGGCAATGAGCTCAACGGTATCATTCCGATCTCCGGCGCCAAGAATGCCGCCCTGCCGCTGATGATCGCCTCGCTTCTGACCAGCGATACCCTGACGCTTGAAAACGTGCCGCATCTGGCCGATGTCGAGCTGCTCATGCGCATTCTCGGCAATCACGGCGTCGATGTCGCCGTCAACGGCCGGCGCGAGCGCCAGGAAGACGGCTATTCCCGCACCATCCATTTCACCTGCCGCACCATCGTCGATACCACAGCACCTTATGAGCTGGTCGCCAAGATGCGCGCGAGCTTCTGGGTCATCGGGCCGCTGCTCGCCCGCGAGGGTCAGGCGCGCGTCTCGCTGCCGGGCGGCTGCGCCATCGGCACGCGGCCGGTCGATCTCTTCATCGAAGGCCTGCAGGCGCTCGGCGCCACAATGGAAATCGACGCCGGCTATATCAACGCCACCGCGCCGAAGGGCGGGCTCATCGGCGCCCGCTATGTCTTCCCCAAGGTTTCCGTCGGCGCGACGCATGTGCTGATGATGGCCGCCACGCTTGCCCGCGGCACCACCGTCATCGGCAATGCCGCTCGCGAGCCCGAGATCGTCGATCTTGCCAACTGCCTGATCGCCATGGGCGCCAAGATTTCCGGCGCCGGTACCAGCACGATCACCATCGAGGGTGTCACCTCCCTCTCCGGCGCGCGCCATCGCGTGCTGCCCGACCGTATCGAGACCGGCACCTATGCCATGGCGGTCGCCATGGCCGGCGGCGATGTCACGCTGGAAAATACCGATGTCGCGCTGCTCGACACCGCGCTCGAGAGCCTGCGCCGTGCCGGCGCTGTGGTTTCGCCGACCAATAACGGCATCCGCGTCATGCGCAATGGCGGCGGCATCCAGCCGGTCGACGTCGTCACGGATCCGTTCCCCGGCTTCCCGACCGACCTGCAGGCGCAGTTCATGGCGCTGATGACCCGTTCTTCGGGCGTCTCGCACATCACCGAGACCATTTTCGAAAACCGCTTCATGCATGTGCAGGAGCTGGCCCGCCTCGGCGCCAAGATTTCGCTTTCCGGCCAGACGGCCCGCATCGAAGGCGTCGAGAAGCTGAAGGGGGCGCCTGTCATGGCGACCGACCTTCGCGCTTCCGTCTCGCTCGTCATTGCCGGCCTTGCCGCAGAAGGCGAGACGGTGGTGTCTCGCATCTATCATCTGGATCGTGGCTTCGAGCGGCTGGAAGACAAGCTGACACGCTGCGGCGCCGTGGTCGAGCGCATCAGTGACTGAGGCCTGCCTCTGTCGCAAAACCGCGACAGAGTTTGCCCGACATGTCCTAATTCCGTCCGATGACGCGGAGAGAGCGGGCAAGCCCGCTTTCTCCAGTTGCGTCTTTTGCGCCCGCATCCTATGTCCACAATGAAGAAACGTCGGCAATGATGTTTTGCCGCGGCGTTTGACCGGCGCAATCGGGGACAAAGGACGAATGAGCGATCTCAAGCTAATGGCACTCGACACCGAGGACCTGGATGTCATCTCCGCTTACATGCAGGATAGCGTCTTCAAGGTCGGCGACATGTCCTTTGCCCCGAAGCAGGAGCAGTTTTCGCTTGCGGCCAATCGCTTTGTCTGGGAGCGGTCCGATCGGCGCCGCAAGCCTTACGAACGCCATCGTTCCGCGCTGGTGTTCAAGCGCGTCAAGGCCGTGCGCTCCAACGGCATCGACCGGCGCAAGCGCGACGAGGTGCTGTCGCTGCTCGCGATCCGCTTCGAACGGAAGGGCGAGGGGCCGGACGGCACGGTCGAGCTTGCCCTTGCCGCCAACGCCACGATCGTGCTCGATGTCGAATGCATCGAGGCCCAGCTCGCGGATATCGGCGGTGCATGGGAAACGACGCACAAGCCTCGTCATCCCGACGCCGGCGAGTAGGCTTATAAGGGTTTTGGATACGGCCGCTGCAGGCGGTCTCGATGGAAGGGAATATCAGTTTGGCTATCTGGCTGGATCAGGCGTCGGAAGGGTTCGAGCAGCAGTTCGCCGCATTCCTGACGACCAAGCGGGAAGTGTCCGAGGATGTGAATACCGTCGTGCGCGGCATCATCGAGGATGTGCGGGCGCGCGGCGATGCCGCCCTTGCGGACTATTCCAAAAAGTTCGACGGCGTCGATTTCGCCACGACACCGATGCGCGTCGGCGAAGCCGAGATCGATGCGGCGATCGAGGCTGTTCCGGCCGAAGTGCTTGGCGCGCTGAAGGTCGCCGCCACCCGCATCGAATCGCATCACCGCCGGCAGCTGCCGAAGGACGACATCTATGAAGACGATCTGGGCGTCGGCCTGGGGTCTCGCTGGACGGCCATCGAGGCCGTCGGCCTCTATGTGCCCGGCGGCACGGCGAGTTATCCGAGTTCGGTGCTGATGAATGCCGTTCCGGCCAAGGTCGCCGGCGTCGAGCGTATCGTCATCGTCGTGCCGGCAACGGGCGGCGCCGTCAATCCGGCCGTGCTTGCGGCGGCGCGCATGGCCGGCGTCGAGGAAATCTACCGCATCGGCGGCGCGCAGGCGATCGCCGCACTCGCCTATGGCACGGCGACGATCGAACCGGTCTACAAGATCACCGGTCCCGGCAATGCCTATGTGGCGGCAGCCAAGCGCCAGGTTTTCGGTACGGTCGGTATCGACATGATCGCCGGTCCATCGGAAGTGCTCGTCATCGCCGACAAGAACAACGATCCGGACTGGATCGCCGCCGATCTTCTTGCGCAGGCCGAGCATGACGAAAGTGCGCAATCGATCTTGATCACCGACGATGCCGAATTCGGCAAGGCGGTGGAAGCCGCGGTCGAGCGGCAGCTGAAGCGGCTCAGCCGCTCGCAGACCGCGGCAACGAGCTGGCGGGATTTCGGGGCCATCATCCTGGTCTCCGATCTGAAGCAGGCGATACCGCTTGCCAACCGCATCGCCGCCGAGCATCTGGAGCTTGCGGTCGACGATCCCGACCCGCTTTTGGCCGGTGTCCGCAATGCGGGCGCGATCTTCGTCGGCCGTCATACGCCGGAGGTGATCGGCGACTATGTCGGCGGCTCGAACCATGTGCTGCCGACGGCGCGCTCGGCGCGTTTCTCCTCCGGCCTTTCCGTGCTCGATTTCGTCAAGCGCACCTCGATCCTGCGGCTTGGGCCGGAGCAGCTTCGCGCCCTCGGGCCGGCGGCGATCGCGCTTGCCAATTCCGAGGGGCTGGACGCACATGCGCGATCGGTCGCGATCCGCCTCAATCTCGAGGGGTAAGGCATGGCCAAGGGCGTCTTCCGGCTGAGCGATGTGGTCCTGGACGACACGATCGGCCGCTCGACGCCCGATGTCGAGCATGAGCGCGCCGTCGCCATTTTCGACCTGATCGAGGAAAACAGCTTCGCGCCCGTCGGACATCCGGGCGGGCCTTATCTGCTCAATCTTTCGCTGGTCGACCAGAAGCTGGTCTTCGACATCCGCATGGAAGATGGCAGCGTTGTCGCCACCCATATCCTGTCGCTGACGCCGTTCCGCCGGATCGTGAAGGATTACTTCATGATCTGCGAGAGCTATTACGAGGCGATCCGCTCCGCCACGCCAAGCCGCATCGAAGCGATCGACATGGGCCGGCGCGGCATCCACAACGAAGGCTCGCAGACGCTGATGGACCGGCTGAACGGCAAGATCACGGTGGATTTCGACACGGCGCGCCGGCTTTTCACGCTCGTCTGCGTGCTCTATTGGCGCGGGTGACCGATATGGGCGAGCCGCAGGCGATCGCGCACAATGGCAGGTCGCCCGGGGGCAAATCCCCCGGCGCCATCCTCTTCATGTGCGGCCTCAATGCCATCCGCTCGCCCATGGCCGAGGCGATGGCGCGCAGCATGCTGCCGCAGGGCACCTATATCGCCTCGGCGGGGGTGCGTGCCGGCGAGCGCAATCCCTTCGTCGATATCGTGCTGGGCGAGATCGGGCTTTCGCTCGGCCGCCGCCAGCCGCAGACCATGGAGGAACTGGAGGATGATTTCTTCGATGTCATCATCACGCTGTCTCCCGAGGCGCATCATGCCGCGCTGGAACTGACGCGGGCGAACGCCGTCGATGTGATCTATTGGCCGACAATAGACCCGTCCGCGACGGACGGAACGCGCGAGCAGGTTCTGGATGCCTATCGCGGGGTGCGGGACTATCTTCTCGGCCTGATCGAGAGCAGGCTGGTGGAACATCGCGGCTCGCTTTAGAACTGCGCATGAAACAAATGCAGAAACCCTTATCAACGAGGTTCACAAAACCGCGGCGATTGTGTAGTTTCCGCGCAAATTTCTGGCGACCCCCGCTTTTTTGGCATGGGCGCCGGCCCAACCGACAGGAAAAGAAGCTTTAATGCCGAAAGAAGAAGTCCTCGAATTTCCCGGTGTCGTCACCGAACTCCTGCCGAACGCGACCTTTCGCGTGAAGCTGGAAAACGAGCACGAGATCATCGCCCACACTGCAGGCCGCATGCGCAAGAACCGCATCCGCGTTCTGGCGGGCGACAAGGTGCTGGTGGAAATGACCCCTTACGACCTGACCAAGGGCCGCATCACCTATCGTTTCAAATAGTCCCGCCGTTCTGGAATCATAGAATCAGAGCATGATGCCGAAAACCGCTGACACTTTTCGGCATCGTGCTCCAGAACCGGTTCTCATTCCCGCATGACAGGTCGAGATCTGATGGCGTTGAAACACAAGCTGATACTGGCCTCCGGATCGCCGCGTCGCGTCGAGCTCCTGCATCAGTCAGGCATAGAGCCGGCGCGCCTCATGCCGATGGATATCGACGAGACGCCGAAGAAGTCGGAGCATCCGCGCTCGCTGGCGCGGCGGCTTTCGGCTGAAAAAGGCGATGCCGCCTTTGCCGCCGTCAAGAGCGATGCCGCCTGGCAAGGGAGCTATATTCTCTCTGCCGATACGGTGGTTGCCGTCGGGCGCCGCATTCTGCCAAAGGCGGAGTTTATCGATGAAGCGGCTGCGGCCTTGCATCTGCTCTCCGGCCGCGGCCATGTCGTCTATACCGGCATTTGCCTGATTACGCCGGATCGCAAGGCCCGTCAGAAGGTCGTCGAAACCAAGGTACGCTTCAAGCGCCTGTCGAGCCGCGACATCGAGATGTATCTCGCCTCCGGCCAGTGGCGCGGCAAAGCCGGTGCTTACGGCATCCAGGGCCTTGCCGGCTCCTTCGTGCAGAAACTTGTGGGATCCTACACCAATGTCGTCGGATTGCCGCTTTATGAAACCATGCTGCTGCTTGCGGGCGAGGGCTTCGACGTCCATGCCGAGTGGCAGGAAGGATAGCGATCATGACGAAGGGTGAGGATATCAAGGTCGGTTCGAAGGTCGAACCGCTGCGAAAGACGCGTCCCTGTCCGGAATGCGGCCGCCCTTCGGTGCGCGAACACTATCCTTTCTGTTCGGATCGCTGCCGCTCCGTCGATCTTTCACGCTGGCTCAACGGCTCCTACGCCATCCCCGTGACCGAGGATGAGACCAAGGCCGACGGCTCCGATCAGGACTGAGCGCCATTTCCCAGGGAGGTTCGACCTTGCGAACTCCTTCATTTTGTTCGCGAATCGGCAAAATTCGATTTCCTGTCAAAAAAGAGTCATTTGCGGCTGGACATGGCCGAACAAGATGCTATAACCCCGCTCGCTTCCGGGGCGAACCAACCGCCCAAGGCCTCTCAAAGGCTTTTCCTTCGACGCGAAGCTCGGATGCCCAGATAGCTCAGTTGGTAGAGCAGCGGATTGAAAATCCGCGTGTCGCTGGTTCGATTCCGGCTCTGGGCACCATCTTTTCTCCCCAATCATGCGGACAATGAAACTCGACGCTGGCTTTGATCGTTTCCTGGCTCAGGTCGGGTTTTTGGATGGATACCCGATTGGGGCATTCCCGATTATGGGAAGCGAAACTTTTTGCGTGCAGTGTTTTGATATCTTCAATCTTGTGGTTGTGTTTCATTAATTCGGTGCATGGTCCCATCAAGATATTGATGACATTCGGAATCAAGCGTACGAATTATTGACAGATCACCTATTGATTCGAAGCGACTGATACCGCACCTTAGATACTAGCGGGATAAGTGATCTCGTTAAGTCCGGCGTTTATTGCAATAGCAAGCTATCGAGGCGCCATGTTAAACAACGATGTGCTATTTAACACGTTCGCCCGTTCTTTCGAAGCACGGCGCGAAGTCGAGATGTCATTCTCCGAATACCTGGAAGGGTGCCGGGATGACTCGCTCATGTACGCGAACGCGGCAGAGCGGCTGCTCGCAGCGATGGGCGAACCCCTGCTGATCGATACGGCCAAAGATACGAGACTTGGGCGTATATTCATGAACCGGACGATCCGGACCTATCCGGCGTTTTCGGGCTTTTTCGGCATGGAAGAGACGATCGAACGCATCGTCGCCTTCTTCCGGCACGCAGCGCAGGGATTGGAGGAGCGCAAGCAGATCCTCTATCTTCTGGGTCCCGTCGGCGGCGGCAAATCCTCGCTTGCCGAGCGGCTGAAGTCGCTGATGGAAGTGCACCCGATCTACGTGCTCAAGGCGGGCAATGAACTGAGCCCTGTCTTTGAAAGTCCGCTCAGCCTTTTCGATCCCGTCACAATGGGAGCGATGATCGAGGAGCGCTACGGTATTCCGCGCCGGCGTTTGACCGGTCTCATGAGTCCCTGGTGCCTGAAGCGGCTCGAGGAGTTCGAGGGCGATATTTCCCGTTTCAAGGTTGTTCGCATCCAGCCGTCCAGGCTGCGGCAAATCGCGGTTGCCAAGACGGAGCCGGGAGATGAGAACAACCAGGATATCTCCTCGCTGGTCGGCAAGGTGGATATCCGCAAGCTCGAGAGCCTGGCGCAGAACGATCCCGACGCGTACAGCTATTCCGGTGCGTTGAACCGCGCCAACCAGGGCATTCTCGAATTCGTCGAAATGTTCAAGGCGCCGATCAAAATGCTGCACCCGTTGCTGACAGCGACGCAGGAAGGCAACTATATCGGCACTGAAAATATCGGTGCGATACCTTTCTCCGGCATCATTCTTGCGCATTCGAACGAGTCCGAATGGCAGAGCTTCAAGTCCAACAAGAACAATGAGGCCTTCATCGACCGTATTTGCGTGGTGAAAGTGCCTTATTGCCTCAGGGTCACCGAGGAGCAGAAGATCTATGAGAAGCTGATCGAGGAATCCGAGCTCAGCGATGCGCCCTGCGCGCCGTCGACATTGGAGACGCTCGCCCGCTTCACGGTTCTGACGCGGCTTTCCAAGCACGAGAACTCGACGGCTTTCTCCAAGCTTCGCGTCTATGACGGCGAGAGCGTGAAGGAGACCGATCCGCGAGCGCGCAGCGTGCAGGAATACCGCGATGCGGCCGGTGTCGACGAAGGCATGGACGGGGCTTCCACCCGCTTTGCCTTCAAGGTGCTGGCGGCGACCTTCAACTACGATACGACGGAAGTCGCTGCCGATCCGGTGCATCTGATGTACATGCTGGAGCAGGCGATCCGCCGCGAACAGCTGCCGCTTGAAACCGAAAAGCTCTATATCGAGTTTATCAAGAGTGAACTGGCGCCGCGCTATGCGGAGTTCATCGGCAACGAGATCCAGAAGGCCTATCTGGAATCCTATGCGGATTACGGCCAGAACCTTTTCGATCGCTATGTCGACTATGCCGACGCCTGGATCGAGGATGTGGACTTCAAGGATCCGGATACCGGCCAGCTTCTTGATCGTGAGCTGCTGAACCAGGAGCTCACCAAGATCGAAAAGCCGGCAGGCATCGCCAATCCGAAGGACTTCCGCAATGAGGTGGTCAAGTTCTGCCTGCGGGCACGCGCAAGCCATGGCGGCAAGAACCCGTCCTGGACCAGCTACGAGAAGATCCGCGAAGTCATCGAAAAGCGGATGTTCTCCCAGGTCGAGGATCTTCTGCCCGTCATCTCGTTTGGGTCCAAGAAGGACGGCGATACGGAAAAGAAACATGGCGAATTCGTCGAGCGTATGGTCACGCGGGGCTATACCGAGCGTCAGGTTCGACGGCTTGTGGAATGGTACATGCGTGTGAAACAGGCTGGATGAGCCACCAAGGAAGAAGGAATGCACATTGTTGACAGACGCCTGAACCCAGGCGGAAAAAGTTTGGAAAATCGTCAACGGTTTTTGCGGAGAGCAAAAGCGCTGGTGCAGAGAGCGGTGTATGAATCCTCTCAAAATCGCGACATTCAAGATATTTTGAAGGGTGGCGAAGTCAGCATTCCCCTGGATGGAACCGAGGAGCCTCGGTTCCATCGTGGCCCGGAAGGGCTGAAGGAACATATTCTTCCCGGCAACAAGGACTTCATCGAAGGCGACATCCTTCCACGGCCGGAAGGCAGCGGCGGCCGCCCGCGCGCCGGCGGGGAGGGCTCCGGCGAGGATGCCTTCCGCTTCATCCTGACGCGAGACGAATTCCTCGATCTCTTTCTCGACGATCTCGAATTGCCCGACCTTGCCAAGCGGCGGCTGATGTCGGCCGACCAGATCAACCCGGTACGATCGGGCTATTCGGTGACGGGATCGCCCGCCAACCTCGCCATCAACCGCACCATGCGGCTCGCGATGATGCGCCGCGTCGCCCTGCATCGTCCGAAACCGGAAACGGTTGAAAAACTCATCGAGGAGGCGGAGCAGTGCACGGACGAAAAGCGCCGGGCACAGCTCGAAGCCGAGATCAAAAGGCTGGAATCGAAGGTCCGGCGCATTCCCTACATCGATCCGATCGACATCCGCTACCGGCGGTTCGAGAACGAGCCGAAACCGGTAGCGCAGGCCGTCATGTTCTGCCTGATGGACGTATCCGGCTCGATGTCCGAACACATGAAGGACCTCGCCAAGCGCTTCTACATGTTGCTCTACATCTTTCTGACCCGGCAATATCGGCGTGTCGAGATCGTCTTCATCCGGCATACGGATGTGGCGGAAGAGGTGGACGAAGAGACCTTTTTCCGCAGCCCTGCGACGGGCGGCACGCAGGTTTCGAGCGCGCTCGAGGCCATGCGGCGGATCGTGCATGATCGCTTCCCGGCCTCGGACTGGAACATTTATGCAGCGCAGGCGTCCGATGGCGACAACGCCTATTCCGACAATGCGACGACGGCAGCACTCATGACGAGCGAGATCTTGCCCGTCTGCCAATATTTTGCCTATCTCGAAGTGGGGGAATCGCGCAGTGTCGCGATCACTTCCGGTTCGGCGATCTGGTCGCTCTACGAGCGGATGCAGGCGGCCTGGCCGGTGCTTTCCATGCGGCGCGTCAGCGACCGCAGCCAGATCTATCCGGTTTTCCACGATCTCTTCCAGCGCCGGACGGCGGAAACAAGGAGCGGGTGATGGCAAAAGAGGCATCGATGGAGCGGCTTTTCGAAGGCGCGGACTGGGATTTCGCCACCATTCAGCGAATTCACGATGCTTGCGAGAAGATCGCCGTCAACGAACTCGGCCTCGATGTCTATCCCAATCAGATCGAGATCATCACCGCCGAGCAGATGCTCGATGTCTATTCCTCGATCGGCATGCCGCTGTTCTACAAGCATTGGTCCTTCGGCAAGCATTTCGCCCATCACGAGGCCTTTTATCGCAAGGGCTTGCGCGGGCTCGCCTACGAGATCGTCATTAACAGTTCCCCCTGCATCTCCTATCTGATGGAAGAGAACAGCGCGACGATGCAGGCGCTCGTCATCGCGCACGCCGCCTTCGGTCACAATCACTTCTTCAAGAACAACTATCTTTTCAAGCTGTGGACGGATGCCGAAGGCATTCTCGATTATCTCAACTTCGCCAAGAGCTATATCGCGCGCTGCGAGGAGCGGTATGGGCACGCCGCCGTCGAGCGCACGCTCGATGCCGCGCATGCGCTGATGTCGCACGGTGTGCATCGCTATGCCGGCAAGAAGACGCCGGACCTGCGCGACGAGGAGAAGCGCGAGCGCGAGCGGCGCGAATATGACGAGAAGATCTTCAACGATCTCTGGCGCACGGTTCCTACCGGGCATGGCAAGAAGACCCACGATCTCGATCTGGAGCGCCGGCGCGCGCTCGCGGGCCTGCCGCAGGAGAATATCCTCTATTTCCTCGAAAAGATGGCGCCGCGCCTGAAGCCCTGGCAGCGCGAGATCATTCGTATCGTGCGGCATGTGGCGCAGTATTTCTATCCGCAGAGCCAGACCAAGGTGATGAACGAGGGCACGGCGACCTATGTGCACTATCGCATCATGACAAGGCTGCATGAGCTCGGCGGTATCGGCGACGGCGATTTTCTGGAGTTCCTGAAGTCGCATACCAATGTAGTTTTCCAGCCGACCTTCAACGATCCCCGCTATTCCGGCCTCAACCCTTATGCGATCGGTTTTGCCATGATGCAGGATATCGAGCGCATCGTGACGAAGCCGGAGGAGGAGGATCGCCAGTGGTTCCCGGAGATCGCCGGCACCGGCGACGCCATGGCGGTGCTGCGCGATCTCTGGGCGAATTATCGCGACGAAAGTTTCGTGGCGCAGTTTCTGAGCCCGCACCTCATGCGCAAGATGCGCATCTTCCAGCTGACCGACGATCCCGAAGAGGAGGAGGGGCTGAGGGTTGCCGCCATTCATGACGAGCGCGGCTACCGGCGTATCCGCCGGGAACTGTCGCGGCAATACGATGTCGGCTGGATCGATCCGCATATCGAACTCGTCGATGTCGATCTTGCCGGTGACAGGCGGCTCCTGCTGAAGCACACGGTGCTGAATGGCGCGATGCTGGACGATATGGATGCCAAGCGCGTGTTGCAGCACCTGGCGGACCTATGGAGCTATGACGTTCTGATGCAGGAGGTCGACCGCTCCGGCGCGGTGCTTCGCGATCATCTCGTCCATCCACGTTCTTCGGCGCTTGCTGCGTAGGTACCGTGATCCCTATGATCGCTTTTTCGGCCGGCGCTGATGGCCGCTCACCTGCACGCCATCCTCAGGCTGCAGTTTGAGGAAGCCGGGTATGCCGAGCAGCGGTATGACCGCCATCAGCAGGAAGGCCAGATGGAATTTCTCCGGTGTCAGCGGCGATCCATCCAGCGTGACCAGACCGAGCAGCATGGCGGCGACGGAAATGCCGAAGCTGACGCTCAGCTGCTGCAGCACGCCGCCAAGACTGGTCGCGCGGCTGAGCTGGGTCGCCGGCGTATCGGAGTATGACAGGGTATTGGAGGTCATGAACTGTCCAGCCCGCGCCAGGCCGAAGATGAAGACGTAGATGATGATGAACCAGTGCGGGGTGCTGGGCGTAATCAGTGCGAAGCCGGCAACGACGGCGGCGCCGAACACGGCGCTCCAGATCAGCATGCGATCGAAGCCATAGAGCTTCAGCAGCCTTGCCGAGACCGGCCGCACGGCGAGGGCGCTCAGGGCGCTGACGAAGGTCAGCGTACCAGAGACGATCGGGCTCAGGCCGAAGCCGACCTGCAGCATCAGGGGCAGCAGGAAGGGCACGCCGTTCAGCCCGACACGGCAGATGCCGCCGGCAAGCGTGCCGATGCGAAACGTCCGCAGCCTGAACAGCGTGAGATCCACGGCCGGCGATTCCGCCGTTCTCGCGTAGCGGATGAAACCTGCCAACAGCAGACCGGCTGCGCCAAGAACGAGGAAAATGGCCCAGGTAGGAATGGTCGGACGGCCGATATTCTCGATGCCATATTGCAGCAGCACGCAGCCGAGGCCGACCATGACGAAGCCGGGAAAATCGAATTTGATCGTCTCGTCGCGCTCTGTATCCTCGATGTAGCGCAGCGCCATCACCATGCCGATCACGCCGAAGGGAAGGTTGACCCAGAATATCCAGCGCCAGGAAAGATATGTCGTCAGGAAGCCGCCGAGCACCGGCCCGATGACAGGCCCCATGACAGCAGGCAAGGTCATATAGGTCATGGCGGTCACGAGCTGGCTGCGCGGAAAGCTGCGAATGAGGATAAGGCGCCCGACCGGCGTCATCATCGCGCCGCCGAAGCCCTGCAGCGCGCGCGTCGCAATCAGCATCGACAAGCTGGTTGCGAGGCCGCAGAAGATCGAGCCGAGCGTGAAGATGAAGAGCGAGAGTGCGAAGATGCGGCGCGCGCCGAACCGGTCGGCGAACCAGCCGCTCACCGGGATGAACATGGCAAGCGTCAGGATATAGGTCGTGACAGCCAGGTTCATGCGTACCGGGGTCGTCTCGAGGCTTTTGGCGATATCGGGAACGGCGGTGATGAGGATGGTCGAATCGAGCTGTTCCATCAGGAAGGCTACGGCGACGACGGCAGGGATGATGTAGCGCAGGCGGGGATTGCGTTCGACCGCGAAAGTGTGGCCCTGCGGGTTGGGATCTGTCGAATCCATGAAATGCAATGGCTTTCCAACGCGCGGCGGGAGGTGCCGGCGTGTTTGACGATTTGCATGAATCCCTTCGGAAACCGCCTCGTGCTCTCGGGAAACATGGTGCTGGCGGTCGGTGATCCGCCGACCTTCGGAATCGTTGCCTATATGAGCACTACCGATGGCGCAGTGCAACAGGAACCGACGCGCATGAATATTTGACACCGTTTGTAAAATCGGGCGTCGATCCTGGATACGCCCTGCTGCACTGTGCCAACGGCAGTTGTGATCGGACGCTTCGCGGTATGGACAGCGGATTCATTTCTTGCCGTCCAACCTTCGCGCCTCAAACATTGTCATCGACCCTCGGTGAGCGACACTTGCAAATCAAAATGCAAACTTCGGACAGCCACGTACCAGAAAGCATAGCCCGCGATGCCGCCGCTTATGGTGAGCATAAGGACATCAAACCTATTGGAGCCACTTTGAAAGGCCCATGAATGAGCTGTCCAGTATCCAGCAATAGCTCCAGCCATCGGATAATAATAGGAGGGTCGCCCGAGCAATTCGCCGACGCCGATCGCCACTAGAGCGGCCTTCCATGTGATCAGAAGAGCCATCGGTACCACAGCGAAGCTAATGGTGACCAATGCCAGCGGCACAGATATTCCCTCAGCGATTGAGTTAAAATGGGAGGCGAATGAAATCAAAGAATACGAAACGATAGCGAAATATTCAGCAACCAGGAGAGCGAAGATATTCATGAAAACCATCTTCTTGAGGTTTGATTTGGCTGCTTTTGGCTCCATCTCTATCTCCGTTTCATCCCATGATGGCGATTAGCCCACCGAGTGCTTTCTTACTGGTTGTATTCGTAACATACACCATGAAAGAGCGGCAAATACGTGCATGCCCCGAGATCTAATTGGTCGAGGAGGGCGAGGGCAATGTCCAGCGCGCCTTGTCGAAGACGATCGCGGTTCGGAGCTGCTCCGGCGACGTTCTCCGCAATTCCAGCTGCAGGTTGAAATTGTTGTTGCTCTGGAACTCCTTGAAAAAAGCAAGCTTGGCGCCGAAGGCTTGCAGCGTCACGTCCTGCAGCTTGCCGATCGCTTCGAGTGCGGCCTGAAAGTCCAGCCAATGGGTCTCGTTCAGCAACAGGACGACAGTGTCGACGAAGGTGCCGGCAATGGCTTTTCCCTCGTCATTGTCGGGCATGATGACCTTGATGCGGATGGCATCGATTTCGCCTGACGGTTTGCCCCTGGCGATGATGAAGAAGGAAGCCGCCTTGGGATCGCCATAGGCACCCTTCTGAACGGCATAGCTGCACTCCGAAGTGCCGGCGCCCAGCTCGCTCTGCCGCCATTCGCCCACGGACAGGCCGAAATTTTGGAGATCGGCGCAAAGCGTCTGGCCCGTTATCCGCCAGCTTCGCACGAAGGCGCTCAGCAGCGCGTCGACAGGCTCGTCCAGCAGATGGGATTTCTTTGCGGCTGGTGGTCTGGCGACAGCCGCCGGTTTCACCCGATCGCGTCTGGGAGTTTCGGCCGGCGCTGCCAGCGCTGCACTCCGAGGCGCCGCCGCCTGTGCGGGCTGCTGTTCCGGCGCGGGCTTCGGCGGCGAAGATGCCGCCTGTTGCTGCGGGGCGGGGAGCAGATCGAGCCGATAGCGGCTATCCAGCGCCCGCAGATTGCGCATGTCGTTGGCTAGGAGCGCGGTTGTCAGGATGATCAAGCCGATGACAACAGCCGCAATCCAGAAGACAGCCCTGCTTTTTTTGCGAGGTGGTGCCACCGACATGATTCAGATCACAGCTACTCCCGAGGAAACTTGCTCTGCTGCAATAACTGTATGTTGCGCAGCCAGTTCATGGCTACAGCATATGCGTTTATGAAGGATTGATCATTCTAATGTTTCTTTGTCAATTCATGACGTTGCTCAAAGCGCATCATGATCTTTCAAACTCGCTTGCTGCGTTTCAGTCCCGAGCCTCCTGATGTCGCCTGCCTATAAAGTCCGCCCGGGATGTGTCAGGCGAAATACGCCTTGAGCGCCCTGACGGTTGCGGCATCCGTGCGGCGGACCGATGGCGTTGAGAAGCCGAGGGCGATGACGCGCTCATCCGTTTCGGAGGTGGTTGCCGAGCAGGACGCGTGGATCTCGCTGATATCAAGCCGCGGCCATAGCTGGCCGACCGTTGCCAGCGTCACGCCGGAGCCGGGCATGATGGAAATCCGGCCGGCGGCAGCGGCAATTGCCCGTTCGAGCATGGTGACGCCCTCTGCCGCGGTCTTTGCACCGCCGGAGGTAAGGACGCGCTCGAAGCCAAGGGATATGGCCATGCCGACGGCTTCCTCGACGTCAGGTACAAGGTCGAAGGCGCGATGCAGGGTCATGCCGAGACCGTCGGCATGAGCAGTCAGGGTGGCAAGCGTGTCGAAATCCAATCTTCCATCCGGCAGGGATGCTCCGAGCACGACGCCCGGCAGCTCGGCGGCGCGGGCCGCGTCGATATCGGATTTCATGACCTCAAGCTCTTCGGCGGAATAGACGAAGCCGCCGGCGCGCGGGCGGATGATGGCATAGGCGGGAACCGGCATCTTCGCTGCGGCCGCCATCAGCCCCGCACTCGGGGTCAGCCCGCCAAGCGGGAGTGCGCTGCACAGTTCTATGCGATCACCGCCGCCCTCGACGGCGGCCTTGAGGCCGGCAATATCCTCGACGCAGACTTCAAGCAGCATGGCTGCGTTCCGCGGCATATTGCAATCCGAGCAGGGCGGCGCCGATGAGGCCAGGTTCCAGCTTGCACACGCTGGGCACGACGAGCGGCCTGCCGAATTTGCGCAGGATGCGGGCGCGTACCGCCTCGTCCAGCCTTGCAAGGAGCTGTTCGACGTTGGAAAGGCCACCGCCGACCGGCACGATGGTCGCGCCCGTTATGTTGATCGTCAGGGCGAGCGGCGAGGCGACCAGATCGACCATGACCTCGATCGTTCGTTCCGCGCGGCTTTCACCTTTGAGCCACTCGTCGATGATCTCTTCGCTGGAAAGTTCCAGGCCGTGAAGCGTCTTGTGCAGCCGTTCGATGCCGCGGGCGCCACCGACGGTATCGACACAGCCCTTTTGGCCGCAGCCGCAGGGATAGGCGGGAATGGCGACGGGTGGATTGCCGGCGAAGGAGGCGATGATAGGGCCATGGCCCCATTCCCCGGCAAAGCCGCCGGCGGCATTGACCAGCCGGCCGTCCGCGACGAGGCCGCCGCCGACGCCCGTACCGAGAATGGCGCCGAAGACGATGCGATGGCCGCGGCCGGCGCCGGACATGGCCTCGGCCATGGCGAAGCAATCGGCGTCGTTGGCAATCAGTACGGGGGAGCCGAGTTCCGCTTCCAGATCGGCGGCAAGGCGCCGGCCGTGAATGCAGGGAATATTGGCGCAGGTGAGCGCCTGCGTATCAGGATCGACGACACCGGCGATGGAGAAGGAGAGGCAATCCGGCTTATCCCCCGCTTCGGCAATCACCTCGCGCAGGACAGCGACGAACTCGGCGAAATCGAGCCTTGGCGTCGGGCGCCGCGCCAGCGGAACGATATCCGTCAAGGTGCGGGCGATCCCGCCTTTGATGGCGCTGCCGCCGATGTCGAAGGAAACGATCATGAATACCGACCTGCTGGAAACATTGCGGCCTTGCTCGCACCCTTTGCCGGTCTTTGCAAGATCAATCCTTGCCGGGGATGGAACGGCGGTCAACCCGATGGCAGGGTAATTCTGGCTTCGAAACCGTCAGTCCTTCCGGTGGCCGGCGACAGAAAGTCGATTTGTCCGCCGATCTGCCCGACGATGCGTTCGACGATCGAGAGCCCGAGGCCGGAGCCCGCGGCTTTGGTCTTGCCGCGCCAGAAGCGCTTCTTGAGGCCGGCGAGTTCATCCTTGGAAAGCACGGTGCCGCCGTTGGTGACGCGAACGACACCGTCTTCGACGCTGACGGTCACCTCGTCGTCGGCCGGACCGTGGATCAGCGCATTTTCGATGAGGTTGCGCATGACGATGGCGAAAGCGTCGATATCGATGTTTCGGACCAGTTTCTTCGTCGTTTCGTTTTCCAGCAGGACGCGTCCGGCTGTGCCGGTGTCGCGATCATAATCGCCTATGACGGTTTCGATGACAGCTATCAGGTCGGCAGGCTTGTCCCCGGCGCCTATGCCGGCTTGCGCGCGGGAGAGCTGCAGCAGCTTTTCCGACAGGCGGCTAAGATTAGAGAGCGATGCCTCGATGCGGCCGGCGCGTTCCGTCAGTTGTCCCTGCGGCAGCTCGGCGATCAGCCGCTGGGTCTGGGCAAGCGCGCCTGCAATCGGAGTGCGCAGCTCGTGGGCGCTGTTGGCGGTGAACTCGCGTTCGGCCTCCAGAGCGAGGCGCAGGCGCTCGAGCAGCAGGTTGACGGAGCGGGCGATCGGCTGCAGCTCGAGCGGCAGCGTTTCGCTTTCGAGCGGCACCATGTTGCCGCCGTCCTTGGTTGCGATCTGCGACCGCAGACGGTCGATGGGCCGCAGGGATCGGCCGACGATGATGCCGATGGCGACGATACTGGCAGGGATGAGGGCAAGCAGCGGCCAGAGCAGGGCAACGCCGCTTTCGCGCGATGCTTCGCGGCGGTTCTTGAAGGCATCGGCGACGTGCAGGAAGATCGTGCCGTCCGCCGAGGATTCCGTGTAGATCCGGTAGCGCGGCGTATTGTGGAAGCCGATCTTCAGCGGCACCTCATAGGCTGTTGCCGGGGCATCGTGGGAATGCAGGATGACCTTGCCGTTTCCGTCGAGCACCTGATAGGTCAGATATTCGCGGTTCAGCCCCTTGTTGAGCTCCTCGAGACTTTGCGGATCGCCCGAAGGGCTACGGTTGGCGAGATCGTCGAGCACCAGGGGCATCAGCCGTTCGGCGGTTTCCTGCAACGCGCCGTCAAAGGTCTCGGCGAGCTCCTTGTTGACCACATGGACGCCGATCCCGACGGCAATCAGCCAGAAGACGACGACGGTGCCAGTAAGCGCGGTGATCAGGCGGCGGGTGATGCTGGAACGGCTGGGTTCCCTGCGCTCGGTCATCGCTCACCCAGGCAATAGCCGACGCCACGGGCCGTTCGGATGCGATCCCTACCGATCTTCTTGCGCAGGCGGCTGACATAGACCTCTACCGTATTGCTCTCGATCTCCGAACCGAAGGCATAGAGCGCTTCCTCAATCTTGTCCTTCGATACGATCGCGCCCGGCCGCACGATCAAAAGATCGAGCACGGCCCATTCGCGGCCGGTCAGAATCACATCCTTGCCCGCCAGCCGGACGCGGCGCTGCGGCTGATCGATTTCGAGATCGGCAAAGCGGAGGGTCGGCTGCGGGCTGCCGGCATAGCGTCGGGCGACCGCAAGGATACGAGCCGTGAGTTCGCCGAGATTGAAAGGCTTGACGAGGTAGTCGTCTGCGCCGCTGTTCAGACCCTCGATGCGGTCGGAAATCTGGTCGCGCGCCGTCAGGATGATCACGGGCGTTTCGTCGGGCTTGCGGCGCAGGCGCTTGAGGAAATCGATGCCGCTACCGTCCGGGAGCTGCAGGTCCAACAGGATGAGGCCATACTGCACGGCGCTGGTGACCTCCTCGGCATCGATCAGATTCTTGACCCAATCGACGGCATGGGGACCGGTCGCAATGTGGTCGCGGACCGCGCTGCCGATCGTATCGTCATCCTCTATCAGAAGAATGCGCACCTGCACCTCTCAACCATTGAACGCGCTTCAGTTAATGCCGACGAACCTATCGGGTCAATAACGGCTGAAATAAGCCGTGCGTGGATGCACAGTTCCTGTCCTGCTCGTCTGCCGAAAACGTTCCCGGCGCCTATGGACAGACGCGAACGCGGTGGTTACTTGTTTGCGCGGAGAACGAAGCGGCCTCAGGATGGCCGTCACACGTCATTGGAGGATGCTCGATCATGCTGAAGGGAATTTCGCCGCTTTTGAACGCGGATGTGCTCTATGCGCTGAAGTCCATGGGACATGGCGACATGCTCGCCGTCGTCGATACGAATTTCCCTGCAGAATCGGTGGCAAGCCAGACCGTCCTGGGCGAGCTGCTGCGCATCGATAACGTGTCGTCTGCCGATGCAGTCGCGGCAATCCTGTCTCTGATGCCGCTCGATACCTTTGTCGATGATGCGGCGGCGCGCATGGAAGTGGTCGGCGCGCCGGATGAGGTGCCGCAGGTGCAGCGTGAAGTCCAGGCCGTGATCGACAAGGCCGAGGGCAAGCATTGGCCGCTGGCGCCGGTCGAGCGCTTTGCCTTCTACGAGCGTGCCAAGGATGCCTTTTGCGTGATTCAGACCGGCGAGCGTCGCTTCTACGGTTGTTTCACCTTGACCAAGGGCGTCATCCCGCCAGAGACTGAGTGATCCGGCCGGCGTATCCGGGCTCCGGACACCGTATCGGGGAACGGGTGCTGTTTCGATGAAGGAATGCGATGGCGAAGAAGCTGGATTCCCAAGGGCGGCTGGATGATGCGGCGCGGGCCGGATGGCTCTATTATGTCGCTGGTCGCACGCAGGATGAGATCGCCGTCGCGATGGGAATATCCCGCCAGTCAGCGCAGAGGCTGGTGTCGCTCGCCGTCGCCGAACGGCTGATCAAGGTCCGGCTGGATCATCCGATCGCGGTCTGCATGGAATATGCGTCGGAGCTCAAGAAAAAGTTCAATCTGCGGCATGTCGATATCGTGCCGAGCGATCCGGACAGCACATCCTCCACCATCGGCATTGCCGAAGCGGGTGCTGCCGAAATCGAGCGCTGGCTGCGTCGCAGCGACCCAATCGTGCTGGCGATCGGCACGGGCCGCACGCTGAAGGCTGCGGTCGATCAGCTGCCAGCCATCGAATGTCTGCAGCACCGTGTGGTGTCGCTGACAGGCAATATCGGCCCGGACGGTTCCGCCGCCTACTACAACGTCATCTTCAGTATGGCCGACGTCATCAAGGCGCGGCATTTTCCGATGCCGCTGCCTGTGCTCGTATCTTCCGCGGAGGAGCGCGAGCTGCTGCATGCGCAGGCGCTGGTGCGCTCGACGCTCGATATCAGCGCGCAGGCCGACGTGACCTTCGTCGGCATCGGCGAGATGGGCGTGGAGGCGCCGCTCTGCCTCGACGGCTTCCTTGAGAGGGACGAGATGCTGGCGCTGATGAAGCGCGGTGCTGCGGGCGAGATCTGCGGCTGGATTTTCGATGGTGGCGGCAAACTCATGCCCGACGATGTCAACGAGCGCGTCGCAAGCGCTCCCTTGCCGTCGCGCGATGCCTCTTCCGTCATCGGAATCGCCAAGGGAAGACGCAAATTCGAGGCAATCAAGGCGGCCGTCATCGGCCGTCAAATCAATGGTTTGATCACTGACGAGGCAGCTGCCGAGTTTTTGCTCAAGGATTGAGCAAAAAATTTAATCCGTAAAAACAAAATGATAGGCTGTCTGCTCGGCAATGCAGCAACGAATTCGCATTGACATTTTGTCACAAGGTGTGAGTAATTGCCCATGAGCAAAGCGAATGCTCATTTTTAGTCTTCTGGGAGGAAGATATGAAATTGAAAACTTTACTGCTGAGCGCCTGCTCGGCGCTGATGTTTGCCGGCCTGGCGTCTGCCGAAACCCTGACGATTGCAACCGTCAACAATGGCGACATGGTCCGCATGCAGAAGCTGACGGACGATTTCAAAGCCAAGAACCCCGGTATCGACCTGCAGTGGGTCACGCTTGAAGAAAACGTATTGCGCCAGAAGGTTACGACCGACATCGCCACCAAGGCAGGCCAGTACGACGTGCTGACCATCGGCACCTATGAAGTGCCGATCTGGAGCAAGCTCGGCTGGCTTGCCTCGCTCGACAAGCTTTCCGCCGACAAGGACTATGACGTGAATGACCTTCTCCCGGCCATTCGCAGCGGTCTGACGACCGACGGCAAGCTCTATGCGGCACCGTTCTACGGCGAAAGCTCGATGGTGATGTACCGCAAGGACCTGTTCGACAAGGCCGGCCTGAAGATGCCGGACGCGCCGACCTGGGACTTCGTTGCCGATGCGGCCCGCAAGATCACCGACAAGGATCATGAAGTCTACGGCATCTGCCTTCGCGGCAAGGCGGGCTGGGGCGAGAACATGGCGTTCCTGACGGCGATGTCGAATTCGTTCGGCGCCCGCTGGTTCGACGAGAAGTGGAAGGCACAGTTCGACCAGCCGGAATGGAAGGACACGCTCGACTTCTACGTCAAGCTGATGAAGGATGCCGGCCCTCCGGGTGCCTCCTCCAACGGCTTTAACGAAAACCTGGCTCTGTTCCAGTCCGGCAAGTGCGGAATGTGGATCGATGCGACGGTCGCAGCGTCCTTCGTCTCCGATCCGAAGGAATCGAAGGTTGCCGACAAGGTCGGCTTCGCTCTGGCTCCGGACAAGGGTCTCGGCAAGCGCGGCAACTGGCTCTGGGCATGGAACCTTGCCATCCCCGCTTCGTCGAAGAAGATGGAAGCCGCGGAGAAGTTCATCTCCTGGGCAACCAGCAAGGAATACACCAACCTGGTCGCGCAGAAGGAAGGCTGGCTGAACGCACCTCCCGGCACCCGCACGTCGCTCTATGCGAATCCGGACTACCAGAAGGCAGCTCCCTTCGCAAAGATGACGCTCGACTCGATCAACTCGGCTGATCCGACCCATCCGACCGTGAAGCCGGTTCCCTATGTCGGCGTCCAGTTCGTCGCCATCCCCGAGTTCCAGGGCATCGGCACGGCTGTCGGCCAGCAGTTCTCGGCTGCCCTTGCCGGCCAGATCTCGGTCGATCAGGCTCTGAAGGCAGCACAGCAGCTGACCGAACGCGAAATGAAGAAGGCCGGCTATCCGAAGTAAGCGCTTTTGAAACTAAGGAAAGCATTGCCTCCTCTCGATCATTGCTTTCCCCTAGGCCGCCGAGCGCCGAATTGCCCTTGGCGGCCCTTTTCGTTTCAGCCGGTCCACGGCCACCTCTTCCTTCTCCAAGATAGGTCGGTACTTGCCATGGCAACGTTGCACACCCGTTCCACCGCACGCGTCATGATGGCGCCTTCGGTCCTGCTTCTCTTTGCGTGGATGATCGTCCCGCTCGTGATGACGATCTATTTCTCGACGCTCAACTACAATCTGCTCAATCCCGGCACGCATGATTTCATCGGCTGGCTCAACTACGAATATTTCATCAGCGATCCGGCCTTTCTGAGCTCGCTGATCGTGACGCTTTTGCTTGTCGGCGGCGCGCTGCTGATCACTGTCATCGGCGGCATCGCGCTGGCGCTCCTTCTTGATCAGCCGATCTTCGGCCAGGGTATCGTGCGCATGCTGGTGCTTGCGCCCTTCTTCGTGATGCCGACGGTCGCCGCCCTCATCTGGAAGCATATGTTCATGAATCCCGTGAACGGGCTTCTGGCACATCTCTTCCGGTTCTTCGGGCTCGATCCGCTGACCTGGCTGGAGACGGTTCCGCTCTTGTCGATCATCATCATCGTTGCTTGGCAATGGCTGCCTTTCGCAACGCTCATCCTGCTGACGGCCCTGCAGTCACTGGACGAGGAGCAGAAGGAGGCCGCCGAGATGGATGGCGCCGGCCCGGTTTCGAAGTTTATCTACATCATCCTGCCGCATCTGGCGCGCGCCATCACCGTCGTGATCCTGATCGAGACGATTTTCATGCTGTCGGCCTTCGCCGAGATCCTCGTCACCACCAATGGCGGACCGGGCACGGCGACGACCAACCTCACTTATCTCGTCTATTCGCAGATCGTTCTGTCGCAGGACGTCGGCGGCGCATCGGCGGGCGGTATCATCGCCGTCATCCTCGCCAATATCGTCGCGATCTTCCTGATGCGCGCAGTCGGCAAGAACCTGGAGGCTTGAGATGGCACGCAAAGTCACCACGCAACGCAAGATCGTCGTATCGATCGCCGCCTGGATCGTGGCAATCCTCATCTTCTTCCCGATCCTGTGGACGATCCTGACGAGCTTCAAGACAGAGGGCGATGCGATCGCCTCGCCGCCGCAGTTCCTCTTCTTCCACTGGACGCTGCAGAATTATTTCGAGGTGCAGTCGCGCTCGGACTATTTCCTCCACTTCGGCAACTCGGTCATCATCGCCTTCGGTTCGACCATTCTCGGTCTGCTCGTTGCGGTGCCCGCCGCCTGGGCCATGGCATTTTCGCCGACCAAGCGGACCAAGGACGTGCTGATGTGGATGCTGTCGACGAAGATGATGCCGCCGGTCGGCGCCTTCATCCCGATCTACCTGCTGTTCCAGAGCTTCGGCCTCCTGAACAACCAGTTCGCCAGCCGGGTGGGCATGGTCATCGTACTGATGCTCATCAACCTGCCAATCATCGTCTGGATGCTCTACACCTACTTCAAGGAAATCCCCGGCGAGATCCTCGAAGCAGCCCGTATGGACGGTGCGACGCTGGCAAAGGAGATCATCTACGTCCTGACGCCGATGGCGATCCCCGGCCTTGCCTCGACGATGCTGCTCAATATCATTCTCGCCTGGAACGAAGCCTTCTGGACGCTCAACCTTTCGGCGGTAGACGCCGCACCGCTGAGCACCTTCATCGCCTCCTATTCCAGCCCGGAGGGCCTGTTCTATGCCAAGCTCTCGGCGGCATCGACCATGGCGATCGCTCCGATCCTGGTCCTCGGCTGGTTCAGCCAAAAACAACTCGTTCGCGGCCTGACCTTCGGCGCGGTTAAGTAAGGAAGAGAAACATGGGTAGCATTGTTCTCAAACAGGTTTCCAAGGTCTTCGGCGAAGCCAAGGTCATCCCTTCCATCGACCTCGAGATCGACAATGGCGAGTTCGTCGTGTTCGTCGGCCCGTCCGGCTGCGGCAAGTCCACGCTGCTGCGTCTGATCGCCGGCCTCGAAGACGTCTCCGGCGGCCAGATCATGATCGACGGCAAGGACGGCACCAATCTGAAGCCGTCCGAACGCGGCCTTGCCATGGTCTTCCAGTCCTATGCGCTCTATCCGCATATGAGCGTTCGCAAGAACATCGCCTTTCCGCTCAAGATGGCGAACATGCCGCAGGCGGAGATCGACAAGAAGGTCGCGGATGCCGCGCGCGTTCTGAACCTCACCGATTATCTGGAGCGCAAGCCGCGCCAGCTTTCCGGCGGCCAGCGCCAGCGCGTCGCCATCGGACGCGCCATCGTGCGCCAGCCGGCGGCTTTCCTCTTCGACGAGCCCCTGTCGAACCTCGATGCCGCGCTGCGCGTCAACATGCGCCTCGAGATCAGCGAACTGCATCAGCAGCTCAAGACGACGATGATCTATGTGACGCACGATCAGGTCGAGGCCATGACCATGGCCGACAAGATCGTCGTGCTCAACCGCGGCAATATCGAACAGGTCGGCTCGCCGCTGGAGCTCTATCGCAACCCGCGTAACCTCTTCGTCGCCGGCTTCATCGGCTCGCCGAAGATGAATTTCGTCAAGGGCGCCTATGCACAGACCCTCAGCGCCGACACGATCGGCGTGCGGCCCGAGCATGTGCTGCTGTCGACCACCGCCGGCGACTGGCAGGGCAAGGTGCTCGTCGCCGAGCATCTCGGTTCCGACACCTTCCTGCATATCGACGTCGAGGGAATCGGCACGGTGACGGCACGCGGTTCAGGCGATTTCCCGGCCCGGGCCGGCGATACCGTCTACCTGACGCCGGACAAGACGCATATTCACCGGTTCAACGCCGAAGGGCTGGCGATCTCAGCCTAAGGCGCCAAAGGCCGTACGCGATCACCGCGCACGGCCAATTGCATTTCCGCCGGTCCGCATCCATCGATCGCAGCGGACAGGCAAGCGTACCAGCCGGCGCGGCCCCCAGCCGCCCGGAGCCAGCGACCTTTCAGAAGGACCAGAGACATGACGTGCAAATTATCGCTCGCAACTCTCCAGCAGGCGGCGGCTAAGGCGGCCATTCCCGCCTATGACCGGAAGTCGCTTTCGGCTGGTATCGTGCATTTCGGTGTCGGCAATTTCCATCGCGCCCATCAGGCTGTCTATCTCGACGATCTCTTCAATGCCGGTGAGGCGCATGATTGGGCAATCATCGGCGCCGGCGTGCTGCCGTCCGATGCAGCCATGCGGGAGAAGCTGGCCGCCCAGGACTTCCTGACGACCGTTGTCGAGCAGGACAACAACCGCACGGCTGCGCGTGTCACCGCGCCCATGATCGACATCCTGCCGGTCGGCGACGCCAGGGCGATCATTGCCAAGCTAGCTGACCCGACAATCCGCATCGTCTCGATGACGATTACCGAGGGCGGCTACTTCATCGACGCTTCGGGTAAGTTTAATCCCGCTCATCCGGCGATCGTTGCCGACGGGCAGAATCCGAATGCGCCGAAGACCGTGTTCGGCCTGATCGTGGCCGGCCTCAAGGCGCGCCGCGCCGCCGGCCTGCAGCCTTTCACCGTCATGTCTTGCGACAACATCCCCCATAATGGCGGCGTCACCAAAGCCGCCGTTGTCGGTACGGCAAAGCTTTCCGATCCGGCCTTTGCCGATTGGATTGCCGCGAACGTCGCCTTTCCGAATGGCATGGTCGACCGCATCACGCCGGCAACGGGTGCGCGCGAAATCGACTTGCTCAAAGAAGCTTTAGATATCGAAGACAACTGGCCCGTCTATTGCGAAGAGTTCAAGCAGTGGGTGCTGGAGGACAATTTCCCCGCCGGCCGGCCCGCGCTGGAAAAAGTCGGCGTGACCTTCGTGCCAGACGTGACGCCCTATGAACACATGAAGATCCGCATTCTCAACGGCGGCCATGCGGCGATTGCCTATCCGGCGGCGCTGATGGATATCCATTTCGTGCACGAAGCCATGGAGAAGCCGCTGATCCGCGCTTTCCTCGCCAAGCTCGAAAACGATGAGATCATTCCCGTCATCCCGCCGGTGCCGAACACGGTTCTGGCCGATTACTTCAAGCTGATCGAGCGGCGTTTCTCCAATCCGAAGATCGCCGACACCATTCCGCGCCTGGCGCAGGACGGCTCCAACCGTCAGCCGAAATTCATCCTGCCGTCCACGGCCGACCGTCTCCGCCGTGGCGAGGATATCGTCGGCCTCGCGCTCGTTTCGGCGCTCTGGTGCCGCTACTTCGCCGGCAAGAGCGACAGCGGCAAGGACATCGTCTTCAACGATGCCAGCGCCGATCGGCTGCACGAAGCGGCCATCAAGGCGAAGGATGATCCGAATGCCTTCCTGGTATTCGACGATATCTTCGGTGATGTCGCCAAATCCGATCTCTTCCGCAAGCGCTTCGCGCATGCACTGAAAACGCTGTGGGAAAAGGGTACCCGCGTCACCCTGCAGCTATATTTGGACAACAAACTCGCGGAATAATTTTCAAACGGCCGGACTTCTCCTGTTCCGGCCGTTTTCCATTGCCGCCCCCGGCAATCGGGCAGGCGGCACAACAACAGAATTCAGGTTGGATCCGGGATGACAGGTGCGGGAACAGGGCTCGTAATCTTCGACTGCGACGGCGTGCTCGTGGACAGCGAACCGCTGTCGGTCAGCGTCCTCATCCAGGCGATGCACGATGTCGGCGTCGAGATGAGCGAGGAGGATGTCTACAGCCGTTTTCTCGGCAAGAGCCTGGCGACGCTTGTCGATACGATGCAGACCGAATTCGACGTCTTCATCGATCAGGCATTTCTCGATCGCATCCGCAACGATCTCTATGAGCGCTTCAAGCATGAATTGAAGCCGATCGACGGCATTGCCGCGACGCTGGATGCGCTTTCGCTGCCGCGCTGCGTCGCCTCGTCGAGTCAGCTGGAGCGTATCCGCCTTTCGCTTGGCGTGGCAGGCCTTCTGGACAGGCTGGAGCCGAATATCTTCAGCGCCAGCATGGTCAAGCGCGGCAAGCCTGCGCCGGATCTTTTCCTTTACGCGGCTGAAAAAATGGGCATTCCGCCAAAGGATTGCATCGTCGTGGAAGATAGTCCGGCAGGGATTACGGCTGCGCGCGCGGCCGGCATGACGGTCTTTGCCTTCACCGGCGGTTCGCATGCGCATTCGCCGAGTTATCGAGCTGAGCTGGAGCAGCTTTCACCGGAAGTCGTGTTTGACGCGATGCCGGAATTGATACAACTTGTCCGCAACAAGAGATAAGTGGTCGGGACCTCCTTTGCATGCGTGATCACGTGGTTGCGGTCGATATCGGCACAGGCAGCGCGCGCGCCGGTGTCTTCACGGCGAGCGGCTCACTGCTGGGCAAAAGCGAACATCCGATCCTGATGAACCGCCCGCGTGAAAACCACGCCGAGCATGATTCCGAAGATATCTGGGCGGCCGTCTGCGCCGCCGTTCGCAAGGCTGTGAAAGCGTCGGGCACCGGTGCCTCCTTCATCGGTGCCATCGGTTTCGATGCGACCTGCTCGCTGGTCGTGCGCGATCGCGATGGTCGTCAGCTCACCGTTTCCACAGGCGGCGAGAAGAGGTTCGACACCATCGTCTGGCTCGATCATCGGGCGCTCGCCGAAGCGGACTATTGCACCGCGACGAAGCATGAAGTTCTGTCCTATTCCGGCGAATTCATGTCGCCGGAAATGGAAATGCCGAAGCTGATGTGGCTGAAGGAAAACCTGCCGGAAAGCTGGGCCGAGGCCGGCTATTTCTTCGATCTCGCCGATTTCATGACCTGGAAGGCGACGGGTTCGCTTGCCCGGTCTCGCTCGACGCTGGTCGCGAAATGGAACTACCTTGCTCATCGCCAGCCGGGCTGGCAGGCGGATTTTCTCAATGTGATCGGCCTCGGCGACCTGAGGGAGCGCGGCGGTCTGCCCGACGGGAGCGTGCCGGTCGGAAAGAGCATCGGGACGCTGACGGCCGAGGCGGCGGAAGCTCTCGGGCTCGACCGCGCCTGCCATGTCGGTGCGGGCATGATCGACGCTTATGCCGGGGCGCTTGGTGCGCTAGCCGGCCATGCGGGCGATGCCGCCGCATTGGAGCATCAGCTGGCGCTGATTGCCGGAACCTCGAGCTGTGTCGTATCCTTCGCGCGCGAGCGCAAGCGCAGCACCGGCATGTGGGGGCCTTATTACGAAGCCGTCCTGCCGGGCATGTGGCTGGCAGAGGCGGGGCAATCGGCAACCGGCGCGCTACTCGACCATATCGTCAGCATGCATGCGGCCGGCGGCCCTCCGACGGCAGCGTTGCATGACCGCATCGTCCAGCGGATCGCCGAGCTCAGGCTTGGCGAGGGTGATGTCCTTGGTGGCCGCATTCATGTGCTGCCCGATTTTCACGGCAATCGCTCGCCGCTTGCCGATCCGCATGCGCTGGGTGTGATCAGCGGCATGACGCTGGACGCGTCCTTCGATGGCCTTTGCCGGCTCTACTGGCGTACCAGCGTCGGCATCGCGCTCGGCATCCGCCATATCCTGGAGCGGATGCGCGATTACGGCTATATGCCCGACACGCTGCACGTCGCCGGCGGCCATGTGAAGAATTCGGTGCTCATGGAGCTCTATTCCGACGTGACCGGCTGCAAGGTCGTCATTCCGAAGATGAACGAGACGGTGCTTCTCGGCACGGCGGTTGCCGCTTCCGTCGCCTGTGGGCTCCACGACAGCCTGGGAGCTGCCGGCGCCGCCATGTATCCGGGCGGATATGAACGGCTGCCGAATGCCGAAAAGAAAGGGCTCTACGATCGCGACTACCGGCGGTTCCTCGCCATGTACCGGCATCGCGCAGAACTCGATGCCATGGAATAGGCCATCTGAAACGCGTCGCGATCTTTCGGATTCGCTTTTCGCGCTTTGCGCATGTCGTTGGCGCAAAACCGCTGTGCACTTTTACGCGAGATGCCCTACCGAAGCGGGGCGTGCGCGAACATGCCCTGAAGCTCTTCGATGCGACGAGTTCTGATCTCCGCCGCTTCCCCGGCAGCCTGAATGACGCCTGACGCCAGATATTCCAGCAGCGACATCAGCGCCGCGAGATTTTCGCGGCTGTTGGCTCGCTGCGGCGGCAGAGACAGCGTGATGTTGGCAAATTCGTGCGCCCATTCGGTAAATTGACCGGTTACCAGCAATACTTTGCATCCAGCCCGGCGCGCGGAGCGCGCCAGCAAACGCGAGGAGACGAAGCTCGGCGAATCGATAATCACGAGCAGGCCGTCTTCGGATGGCTCACCGAACAGCTCGATATAGCTGCCATTGACGCCGTCGAGGAACAGGACCTGATCACGCGCAAAAGTCAGTCGGTCGCGGAAATGGCGTCCGATACCCGCAAGGCCGGGCTGGGCTGCTATAAAGACATGGCTGGACGAAAGGATCGCCGCCACCGCCTCCCGCCACTGCGATTGACCGGCTAGGTTGTAGATATGCTGCAGCATTTCAACCTGTTCGGCAATCTGCGTTGCAAGCGGCTGGCCTTCGCTCGCGTCTTTCTGAAGCCGCTCAAGAATGTTGGGCAGGTGCGACGTAACCGGGGATACGTTCTCTTTAAGATGAACCTTGATCCCATCCAGGCCATGATAGCCAAGGGAGCGCAGGAAACGCCCTACGGTCATCGGGCTCAGTTCCAGCCTGTCGGCAACGGAAGAAGCCGTTTCGAATGGCAGTTCATTCAGGTGTTCGGAGAAATACTTAGCAATTCTTCGTTCGGCTGGTGTGCCGATCTTGATATATTGTCTAAGTTTCTGGCTAAGGTCTTCCAAATCATATGCCTCACTGACGGTCTTTTTGATGTTCAGCCCGCACCAATTGCTGAGGCAACCGGGGGTGCAAATCTCATGTGGCCGTCGATCTTGTTTTTGTTGTTATTGTTACCGTGCGCGCAGAATATATTATTCTAGACTATATTACAATAATCCAAATTTTTAATTGAGTTTATTCATATGCCTTACGCGAGATATTGATATCGATGCAACCGTTTCCTAGGTGTTCCATTGCCACCGAAAGAGGTCGACCGAATGATTGTCCTTGCTGCACGCCTTTCCTTTGCCAATCTCTTTGCGCCGGAGACACGCAAGGTTTTCTGGAAGGTTCTGGGCCTGACATTGCTGGCGCTTGTCGCGCTTTGGTTCGCGTTGCGCGGCGTGTTCAATTCCTTCGTCCTGCCCTGGCTGCAAAGCTTCATGCCGGCCTCACCGGACTGGACGGGCTGGCTTACGCTTTTTCTTGCCATTTTCGCGGGTATTGCGCTGGCTTTGGCAATGGCTTTGCTCATCTCGCCGGTGACAGCGCTGATTGCAGGCCTCTTTCTCGACGATGTTGCTAAGGTTGTAGAAAAACGCGATTATCCCGGCGATGCGCCTGGGACCGCCATGCCAATCGCCGCGGCCATGAGAAGTTCACTGCGGTTTCTCGGTGTCGTCATCGTCGGCAATATCGTGGCGCTGGTCCTGCTGTTCATTCCGGGCGTTAATCTCGTCGCCTTCTTTCTGGTGAACGGCTATCTGCTCGGACGGGAATTCTTCGAATTCGCCGCCATGCGTTTTCGCTCGCCGGACGACGCACGGCAGTTCCGCGTCAAGCACGCCCTCACGGTCTTTCTGGCCGGCCTCGTGATCGCCGCTTTCCTCGCCATCCCGCTTCTCAATCTGCTGACGCCGCTGTTTGCCGCTGGGCTGATGGTGCATCTGCACAAGCTGATCTCGCACAGGGAAACAAGCCTGCGGGCAACAAGACGGGCTTAGCCTGTCGCTTCCGCCCCGACGGTCTGGGGCGGCAGTTCGACCAGAGGGGCTGGAACGTCGCAGGTCTTTTCCGGCGAGCGACAGAGGTCGGCAATGACGCAGCGCTCGCATTCCGGCTTGCGCGCCTTGCAGACATAGCGGCCATGCAGGATCAGCCAGTGGTGGGCATGGTAGAGATACTGATCGGGAATGATCTTCATCAGCCGCTGTTCGACCTCATCAGGCGTCTTGCCGGGGGCGAGCAGCAGCCGATTGGCGATGCGGAAGATATGCGTGTCGACGGCCATCGTCGCCTGGCCGAAAGCCATGGAAAGCACCACGTTCGCGGTCTTTCGGCCGACGCCGGGCAGGGTCACCAGTTCCTCGCGGGTGCGCGGCACCTCGCTGCCGAAATCGGTGATCAGCCTTTCCGACAAGGCCACCACGTTCTTCGCCTTGTTGCGGTAAAGGCCGATCGTCTTGATATATTCGCGGATGCGCGCCTCGCCGAGATCGAGCATTTTCTGTGGCGTGTCGGCGACGGCGAAGAGGGCGCGGGTCGCCTTGTTGACGCCGGCATCGGTCGCCTGGGCAGACAGCGCCACCGCGACGACGAGCGTGAAGGGGTTGACGTGCTCCAGTTCGCCCTTCGGTTCTGGCCGCTGGACGGAGAAGCGGCGGAAGATCTCTTCCAGGTCCGCCTTGGAATAGAGGCTCTTTCCCGCCGGCTTGCGGCCTGCGGCCGCATTTGACTTTTTCGCGGTTCGGGCGCTGGATTTGATCTTGGGATTTGCCATGAACGACCTATACTCAAGTCCTATGACGGAACGCAACGCCGATAAGGCTGCAGACGGCAACAGGCCGGTTTTTGCCGCCGAATTGTTTCCCCATCGCTCGCTCGGACGAAAGGGGTACAAGATCATGCTGGCCTTGGCCGGCAGTTTTTGCCTCTTCTACAGCATCATTTTCGTCACGCGCGGCGCCTGGCCGATCGGCATCTTCTTAGGCGCCGATTTCTTCCTGCTCTACGGCGCCTTCCGGCTGAATTATCGTTCGGGGCGCGTGCGCGAAGAGGTGACGGTATCGCGCACCAATGTGTCCGTCCGCAAGTTCTCGCCGACGGGCCGTATGGTGGAACATGATTTCAATCCGTTCTGGACGCGGTTCCTCGTTCGCCGCCACCGCGAGATCGGTGTCGTCTCCATGCATGTCCGCGACAGAAGCCACGACACCGATGTCGGTTCCTTCCTCAATCCGGAGGATCGCGAGAGCTTCGCCAAGGCCTTCAAACGTGCGTTGGCGACCGTCACGCAGAGGATTTGAGCGGGCGGATCGACATGGGCCAATCACATTTTCGCAGAGAGACCACTTGCGCAAGAAACGGGTGGTTTTAGCCCTCTTGCCGTGGTTTTCTCCTTTCCAAGGAGAAAGATCATGAATGCGATTGCACAGCTGAAGAAAGACATCACCCCGGAAGGTCAGGATTACGAGACGGTGCGTGAAGTCATCGAACTCATCACCGAGGAATATCGCGACCAGCCGTCGCTGGAGATGCTGGCCGAAAGGCTCGGCCAATCGCCGACCCAGCTGCAGAAGACGTTTACACGCTGGGCCGGGCTGTCGCCCAAGGCCTTCCTGCAGGCGGTCACGCTCGATCATGCCAAGCGTCTGCTGCGCAAGGAGGATCTGCCGTTGCTGGAGACCTCGTTGGAGGTCGGCCTTTCCGGTCCGAGCCGGCTGCACGACCTTTTCGTAACGCATGAGGCAATGTCGCCCGGCGAATGGAAGGCAAGGGGCAGCGGTCTGGTGATGCGCTACGCGTTTCACATCTCCCCCTTCGGCCTCGCCCTGATCATGGTCACCGATCGTGGTCTTGCTGGCCTCGCCTTCAGTGATCCCGGCAATGAGGAAGCCTGCCTGGCTGACATGACCTGCCGCTGGCCGAATGCGCAATTCATCGAGGATCCGCATGCGACGGCACCTTATGCGGCGCGCATCTTCGAGCGTTCGAACTGGTCGAGCGACCAGCCGTTGCGGGTTGTGCTGATCGGCTCGGATTTCCAGCTTCGCGTCTGGGAAAGCCTGTTGAAGATCCCGATGGGCCGGGCGGTGACCTATTCCGACATCGCCAGGGATATCGGACAGCCGACGGCAATGCGGGCCGTGGGGGCGGCCGTCGGACGCAATCCAATCTCTTTTGTTGTGCCCTGCCACCGGGCGCTCGGCAAGAACGGCCAACTCACGGGTTATCACTGGGGGCTGACGCGCAAGCGCGCGATGCTCGGATGGGAAGCGGGGGATGCTTGAGGGGGTATTGCGATAGGATTTGAGTCTCTGGAGAGTGCACCCCCTCTGTCACCAAGTGACAGAGGGGGTGCGAACTTTCGACGCGCTCGGAGCTGACGGCCGAAGCGCTCTCAAGCCGCCTTCGCGATCGCCATCTGCAGCAGCGCCTTCGCAGCACTTTCATCCGTGATCAGCGTGTTGCAGCCGATGCGCTTGATGGTGGCGCTGATTGCCTGGGCGCGGTGGGCGCCGCCGGAGGAGATGACGATGTGCTTTGCCTTTTTCAGCGTTTCGAGATCGACGGACATTACGCGCTTGTTGATGGGGTGATCGACGGAGTTGCCCTCGGCATCGAGAAAGTTGAACATGGTGTCGCAGACGCAGCCCATTTCGATCAGTTCTTCCAGCTCCCGCTTCGAGATGAAACCCTCCGACAGCGAGGTCGATTGCGGGCCGATATCGCCGCAGCTGACAATCGCAAGATCGAGGTTTTCCGCCAGCCGGTAGATGGCTTCCAGCCCGCATTTCTCGATGAGATTGCGCTTGGTCTCGACGGAGTCGACGAGAAGCGGTGCAAGGAACATATAGCATTCCGCGCCCAGCTGGCTTGCCAGGCGCCAGGTGTAGTCGATCGGGTTGGTCTGGTGGACGGCGACGATGCCGCCGAGCAGGGAGACCACCTTGCAATTGTCGCGGCGGGTTGGGCGGAAGCTTGCAAGCGACGCCGTCATCGTACGGCCCCAGCCGACGCCGATGGTGGAATTGTCGTGGATGGCTTCCGTCAGGAACTGGCCGAGCGCCAGGCCGACGCTCTTTGCCTGAGCGTTCACATTGCCGCCGGCCGGCTCGGGAACGACGATCGCCTCGTCGAGGCCAAATGTACGTTCGAGCTTGATCGCAAGCTCCACGCAATCGTCGATGCCTTCCGTGATCCAGATCTGCACTTCGGCGCGGCGCATGGCCTCGTCGAGCAGGCGGATGACCGTGGTGCGGCTGATGCCGAGCTGCTCGGCAACGTCCTTCTGCGTCAGGCCCTGGTTATAATAGAGCCATGCGGCGCGAAGCCTCAGAGACGAGGTCTCCGAATAGGCGGTATGGGTTCCGCGTCTCAGTTTGACCACAGGTCCTCCGACAAGATTGCCGCTTGCGCCGTTCAACGTCATGATCCGCCATGGATGCGAGAGGGCACCGTGGCGGACGACGGGAGCAAGCGAGATCGGCTCTTCTGCTGCCGATATTCTATGACATGAAACTTATGTCAATCGAATTGCACAAATGTCCTTGACTTTTCCGTGCGAGATTGCTGATAGTCGGTGGTGAGGAATTCGGTCTTGTCCAATCGAGGAGGACAATGTGCAGATGCTGTTCCGAGCAAGTGCCAGGCCGGTCAGGGGGCCATATAGGGCGCCCCGTGCCGGTAAAAAGCCAGTTTTCGGAACGTCGTCTCCTCGTCGCTCGGCCGTTCACCGGAAATGGAACTTTCGCGCTTTTTATCCCGTTACCGAAACATAGGAGAAGGAAGGCTGCACACTTGACGCCTTCAAGTCCCGTCCGACGAAAAGACCGGCTCTGCTGCCCGATATCTCCATCCAAACGAGCCTCATTCAACAAGGATACCTGTTATGACTTCCAAGCTTGATCAACTCCGTGCCATGACGACGGTCGTGGCCGATACCGGCGATATCGAGGCAGTCGCTCGCCTGAAGCCGGTGGATTGCACCACCAACCCGACCATCGTGCTGAAGGCGCTCGGCACGCCGATGTTCGCCGATGCGATCAAGGAAGCCGTTGGCTGGGGCAAGAAGCAGGGCGGCACGTCGGAAGCGATCGCCGCAGCCGTCGGCGACCGTCTGGCGATCTCCGTCGGTGCCGCTCTTTCCGGCCTCGTCCCCGGCCGTGTTTCGACCGAGGTCGATGCCGACCTCTCGTTCGACACCGAAGCTTCGATCGCCAAGGCGCGCGCCATCATTGCCGCCTACAAGGAGCGCGGCATCGAGCGTGACCGCATCCTGATCAAGCTCGCTTCCACCTGGGAAGGCATCCGTGCGGCCGAAGTGCTGCAGAAGGAAGGCATCGACTGCAATCTGACGCTGCTCTTCAGCAAGGCTCAGGCCATCGCCTGCGCCGACGCCAAGGTGTTTCTGATCTCGCCCTTCGTCGGCCGCATCCTCGACTGGTACAAGAAGTCGAGCGGCAAGGACTACACGGCTGAGGAAGATCCGGGCGTCATCTCGGTGCGCGACATCTACCACTACTACAAGTCCAACGACATCAAGACCATCGTCATGGGCGCTTCCTTCCGCAACACCGGCGAAATTGAGGCGCTGGCCGGATGCGACCGTCTGACGATCAGCCCGAACCTGCTCGACGAGCTTTCCAAGGACGAAGGCAAGCTGGAGCGCAAGCTCTCGCCGGAAGACAAGGGCGCCGCCGGCAAGATCGCCGTGGACGAGAAGACCTTCCGCTGGATGATGAACGAAGATGCGATGGCAACCGAGAAGCTCTCCGAAGGCATCCGCGCCTTCGCCAAGGACCTCGGCACGCTGCGCGCCATGGTCGGCAAGGAACTGCAGCTCGCTGCTGCTTGAAGGTGACCGGCCTTCTCTCCATTAAGGGGAGCTATGATTTGAGAGGGGCGCCGCAGGGATGCGGCGCCTTTTTTGTTTGAGGCCGGACTTCGCGTGCGCCGCAGTTAGACGGCGGCGGGGCGGGGTATGGCCTTGATAAAAATGCGTCCGGTCTCAGAGAGACCAAAGACGCTTTGCATTAAGGTGATAAAGCCGATCGCGTTCGTCGGAACTGACACCGTGCATCAGGGCATGGGTGGCGGCGACCCAGGTGGAGAGATTGCCGCCAAACGTGCAGACCGGCCAATCGCTGCCCCATATGACGCGATCCCAGCCGAAGCTCGCGATGCAATGTTCGACGAACGGGCGCAGCGTTTGCGGCGACCAGTTTTCCGGATCCGCATAGGCGACGACGCCGGAAATCTTCGCGATGACATTCGGGCGTTTCGCAACGTCCTTGATGCCGGATGCCCAGCTTTCGCTCAATCCATCCTTCACCGCCGGCACGCCGCAATGGTCGAGGATGAAGCGGATGTTGGGATTGAGGTCGATCAGCGCGATCGCCTTGGAGATCTGATGCGGCAGGACGCAGAGATCGAAGGTGAGGCGGGTATCGGCGAGCCGTTTCAGGTTTTCGCGGAAGAGGACACCCTCCGAGATATCATCCGGTACGACATGCAGCACGCGGCGGAAGCCCTTGACGAAGGGGTCGGCAAGTGCGCGTTCGAGATAGGCAGGGAAGTGCGTGCTTTCTGGGCGGCAGGCGGCGATGGCGCCGCGCAGCAGGCTGCCGGGTTCGCGGCTCAGGCCTTTGATGTAGTCGGTTTCCCGCTCGATATCGTCTTCGGCGACATCGACCTCCATATGAAGCGCGTCGGTGATCCCCAGGCGTTTGGCTTCCCGTGCGTAGTCTTGGTAAAGGCTGTCGCGATCGAGGGCGCCGGCGTCGGCCAGCCAGGGATAGGCGAGGCGTTTCCGGTCGACGATATGCAAATGGCTGTCGAAAAGCATGGTTTTCCTCCCATACCTGCTTGCTCAATATATGCTCACATAAGAATAGTTTATTCAAATGGAAATTATAGCTCGGCTTTTTCGACCGTGCCGGCCACGGTCTCCGAGATCCGCTTTGCCGCCTCCCGCACATATTCCACCACCTGCTCACGCGTCGGCGCCTTTGCGTTCACGGGCTCGATATAGGGACAGGTCAGCGCCGCAAGCGCATTGCCGTCCATCGCCAGCACCGGGGCGGAAATATTGTGCACGCCGCTCGTCTGCAGGCTGCTCATGGTCTCGAAGCCCTTCTCACGGATCGCCAGCAGCTTTTCCTCGAGATCGGCCGGCGGTTCTTCGGTGTCCTGCTCCTGACGTCTCTGCTCGTTGATCATCATCTGGCGCTGCTTTGCATCCCGGAATGCCAGGAGAATGTGCCCCGAGCCGGTGTTATAGAGATTGAGCTGGGCGCCGACGCGGATCGAGATGCCCCAATAGGTCGGCGAATCCTGCTGGGCGATGACAACGACGGAGCCGCGATCGTATATCGCCAGATGACAGGCCTGTTCGGCGCGGTTGGAGAATTCGCGCATTAGCGGCGTTGCGAAGGAGACAAGGCGGCGCACCGGCGCATGATAATGCGCAAGCCCGAAGAGCTTCAGCGTCAGATAAAAGCGGTCGCCATCCTGCCGCTGCACATAGCCGCGCCGCACGAGGCGATCGAGCATGCGGTAGAATTCGTTGGGGCTCTTGTTGAGCGCCTTGGCGATTTCCGCCTGCGTCAGGCCGCCGTCGATCGTCGCCAGCAATTCGAGAATGTCGAGTCCCTTATCCAAGGCAGGCGCGCGGTAGCGATCACTGTCGTCTTCTATGCTCATGTAACAAGCCCTCACGCGATGATGTGCGATCATCATTCATATATGAATGATGATAATTTACAAGCTAATGATCACGGCTTGACGACCAATGAATAAAATGTTTGCTTATAAATCATCGATCTTCAAGAGTCTTTAAGAAAAACCGGACGAAAGGTCCGAGCTTGGAAGGAGGAAAGTTCGATGAGGCGATGCATCCGAATGATTAGCGATGGACTGCCAAGTGGCGAACAACATACAGTCCTCCTCAACGAGCTGAGCGGCCGCTTGGCGCAGTCCTTCGAAGCATAGAGAGCGGCTATGCCAACTAATTGTTATTGCAGGATCTTGTTCAAGTTGCTGGCGATGCGCCCGAGATGAATAGGATCGTAGTCCCGAGGAAAGGATAAGGGTTATGGGTCACGGGTTGGAAGGCAGGAAAGTCGTCATTACGGCGGCGGGACAGGGCATCGGCCGGGCATCGGCGGAGCGCTTCATCTCGCTTGGCGCACATGTTTACGCCACCGACATCAACGAGCAGACGCTCTCGACGCTGGATGGCGCCACCAAGCATGTGCTGAACGTGCTCGATAGCGCCGCCGTCAAGGCCTACGCCGAAGAGATCGGTCCAATCGACGTGCTCTTCAACTGCGCCGGCTTCGTCCACGCCGGCACTATCCTCGACTGCGAGGAGAAGGATTGGGATTTCTCTTTCAACCTCAATGCCAAGGCGATGTACACCACCTGCCGCGCCTTCCTTCCCGGCATGCTGGAAAAGGGCAAGGGCTCGATCGTCAATATGTCCTCGGTTGCTTCCAGCGTGAAGGGCGTGCCCAACCGCTTCGCCTATTGCGCCTCCAAGGCTGCCGTCATCGGCCTCACCAAGTCGATCGCCGCCGATTTCGTTTCCAAGGGTATCCGCGCCAACGCCATTTGCCCAGGCACCGTCGACAGCCCTTCCCTGCATGAGCGGCTGCGGGCAACCGGCGACTACGACAAAGCGATGAAGGATTTCATCGCGCGCCAGCCGATGGGCCGCATCGCGACCGCCGAGGAGATCGCCGCACTGGTGACTTACCTTGCCGGCGACGAGGCGGGCTTCACGACCGGCCAGATCCACGTCATCGACGGCGGCTGGACAGGCTGAGGGTTCATTTTCCGATCGGAGGCCCCGTATTGCGGGGCCTCCTTTTATTTGCCACTCTCATCGGCGAATCGTTGTTTTGAAAGACGATTTGCAATCGGGAGAGCGGCATGGATGCGCAAGGACATTTGCATCATTCCAGATGGCGTGTGCTGTGGCGCAAGCACCATGTCATCGCGTTTTCCGTGCTTGCCGGTCTCGCCGTTTTCCTGCTTCTGACCTCTCGCGAGTTGAACGCCGGCAACCTGCTGATCGCTTGGGACGCCACGGCTATCGTCTTCATCGTCTACAGTCTTTATCGCATGCTGACGGCCGATCCGCAGCGCATCCGCAAGCGCTCCGCGGATCTCGATTTTTCAGATGGTTTCCTGCTGTTCCTCTCGATTGCCGCAGCGCTCGCAAGCATCGGCGGCATCGCGCTCGATCTGCTCGGGGTCAAGGACGCCTCCCCGGAAGTCGCCTTTTTCCGCGTGATGATGGCGATCGTGACGATCCTGATATCCTGGGCGTTCCTGCACATTCTGTTCACCATCCACTATGCGCACCGCTTCTACAGCAGCCCGGGCAAGGGACAGGGGCTGAAATTCGCCGAACCGGTGGAAGAACCGATCTATTGGGATTTCCTGTATTTCTCCTTCACCATCGGCGTCGCGGCGCAGACCGCCGATATCGGTATTTCCACCGTTTCCATGCGTAAGCTGGCGCTGCTGCATTCCATCCTGTCGTTCCTGTTCAATACGACGATCCTCGCGCTCGCCATAAACGTTGGGGCGAGCTTGATCTAGCCCGCCCCTTCGACAGTCGTGGCTTATACCGTCACATGACGGCATTGCCTGCCATGACGGCCAGGATCAGGAACACCAGGAAGATGATCAGGAAGATGGCGAAGAGAACGCGCGCGATGGTTGCGGTTGCCGCCGATACCCCTGAAAAGCCGAAAAAGCCGCTGATCAGCGAAATCACAAAGAAAATGAGAGCCCATTTCAGCATTAGCAATCTCCTCTGCGTTGTACTTCTTAAAGACGCGGGAGGAGGGTGATTTGTTCCGAGGGTGGCTTTGATTGATGTGTTGTCGATTTACGTGGAGTTTGCGGAGAGTGCGGATACCTCCTCGGTCCCTTTCGGGACATCTCCCCCACATGGGGGGAGATTGGTAACTCGCTGCAACCTATAGCATCTAAATCAATATCGTATTTGTTGAAGCTAAGGCTGTTATTTTTGCAGAGCGGGCGGCAAGCTCCCAACGATCTCCCCTCATGTGGGGGAGATGTCACGAAGTGACAGAGGGGGTATGGTGTCACAACAAGCACAAGGGCGCTTGTTTGACCGGACGCCTTATTCCAAACTCCTCTCACCCGTGATTGATCATCACATGCCGCACCGCCGTATAATCTTCGATAGCGTAGACTGACATATCCTTGCCGTAGCCGGATTGCTTGAGCCCGCCATGCGGCATTTCGTTGACCAGCATGAAGTGGGTGTTGATCCAGGTGCAGCCATATTGCAGCCGGGCGGCTGTCTGCATGCCGCGGCTGATGTCCTTGGTCCACACCGAGGAGGCGAGGCCGTAGTCGCTGTCATTGGCCCAGGTAACGGCATCATCGGGGTTGGTGAAGCGCGTGACCGAGACGACCGGGCCGAAGACTTCGCGACGGACGATCTCGTCGTCCTGCGTGGCGCCGGCGACGATGGTCGGCGCATAGAAGAAGCCGCGTTCGCCGGAGATCTTGCCGCCTGTCGTGATCTCCATGTGCTTGTGTTCGGCGGCGCGCGTGACGAAGCTCTCGACGCGGTCGCGCTGGCGCTTGGAAATCAGCGGGCCGATTTCGTTCTTGGTGTCGTCGGCGAGGTTGAACCTGATGCTTGACACGGCGGAGGTGAGGTCGGCGACGAAATTGTCGTAGACCTTGGCGTCGGTATAGATGCGGCAGGCAGCGGTGCAGTCCTGGCCGGCATTGTAGTAGCCGAAGGTGCGGATGCCTGACACGACGGCTTCGATGTCGGCATCGTCGAAGACGATGACGGGCGCCTTGCCGCCGAGTTCGAGATGCGTGCGCTTGACCGTCTTGGCCGCGGCCTGCAAGACCTTCTTGCCGGTTGCGACATCGCCGGTGATGGAGACCATGCCGATCTTCGGATGGTTGATCAGCGCATTGCCGACGCTCTCGCCACGGCCGAGGATGACGTTGACGACGCCTTCCGGCAGGATATCCGCCAAAAGCTTCGCCATCTTCAGGGCGGTCAGCGGCGTCTGTTCGGAGGGCTTGAAGACGACGGTGTTGCCGCCGGCAATGGCCGGCGCCAGCTTCCAGGCCATCATCATCAGCGGGTAGTTCCAGGGTGCGATGGAGCCGACGATGCCGATCGGGTCGCGGCGGATCATCGAAGTGTGACCGGGCAGATATTCGCCGGCGACCGGGCCGTGAAGGTTGCGAACCGCGCCGGCAAAGAAACGATAGCAATCGACGATCGCCGGGATTTCATCGTTGAGCACGGCGTTGATCGGCTTGCCGCAGTTCAGCGCCTCCAGCGCTGCGAAGCCTTCGGCATCGCGCTCGATAGCGTCGGCGATCTTGAGGAGGTAGGCCGAGCGCTGGCTGGGCGTGGTCTGCGACCAGCGTGTGAAGGCTTTTTCGGCGGCGTCGACAGCGGCATCGATCTGGCCTAGCGAGGCCTCCGGCAAGTTTAGCACGGTCTCGCCCGTCTTCGGATTGAGGACGCGCTCTTCCGTTTCCGTGCCGGCTTCGAAGCGGGAGCCGATCAGCATTTGGGTATCCATGATTATTCCCCTTTCATTTGCCGCCGCCGGCGATCTGGTCGCCGTCGCGGGTGAGATAGTAGGCTGCCAGGATCGGCAGGAAGGTGACAAGCACGACGACCATGGCGACGACGTTGGTGACGGGCCGCTGGCGCGGGCGGATGAGCTCCTCCAGCATCCAGATCGGCAGCGTCATCTGCTGGCCGCCGGTGAAGGTGGTGACGATGACTTCGTCGAAGGACAGCGCGAAGGCGAGCATGCCGCCGGCAAGCAGCGCCGTGCCGATATTCGGCAGGACGACGTGGCGGAAGGTCTGGAAGCCATCGGCGCCAAGATCCATCGACGCTTCGATGAGCGAACCGGAGGTGCGACGGAAGCGGGCGACGGCGTTGTTATAGACCACGACGACGCAGAAGGTGGCATGGCCGAGAACGATCGTCCAGACCGAGAACGGGATATCGAACAGGCTGAAGGCGGAGCGCAGCGCGATACCGGTGATGATGCCGGGCAGCGCGATCGGCAGGATGACCAGCAGCGAAATCGCCTCGCGACCGAAGAACTTCGTCTGGCTGACGGCGGCGGCGCAGAGCGTTCCGAGCACAAGCGCTATAATGGTGGCGATGGTTGCGACCTGCACCGACAGCGCCAGTGCCGACCAGATATCCGGCCGGTTCCAGGCAATGCCGAACCATTGCAGCGTGAAGCCCGGCGGCGGCCATTGATAGCTCTTTTCCTCCGTCGTGAAGGCGTAGACGAAGATCAGCAGGATCGGCAGGTGCAGGAAGAGCAGGCCGCCGGCGGCCGCGATCTTCAAAGGGAATGAGGCGCGTTGGCCACGATCAGAGCGCATCGAAAGCTCCCTGTTTCTTGGCGATCCAGAGATAGATGGCCATGATGACGATGGGTACGACCGAGAAGGCGGCGGCCAGCGGCACGTTGCCGGCGGTGCCTTGCTGCGCATAGACGGCCTGGCCGATGAAGAGGCGGGAGGAGCCGACGATCTGCGGGATGATGTAATCGCCCAATGTCAGCGAGAAGGTGAAGATGGAGCCGGCGACGACACCGGGCAACGCCAGCGGCAGCAGCACCATGCGGAAGGTTTGGTTCGGCGTCGCGCCGAGATCCGAGGAGGCTTCCAGCAGATTTGCCGGCACGCGCTCGAGGGCGGCCTGCGTCGGCAGGATCATATAGGGCAGCCAGATATAGACGAAGACGAGGAAGGTGCCGATATAGCTGACCGAGAGCGAATTGCCGCCGATGACGGGTAAAGCGAGCACGCCATCGAGCAGCCAGCCGAGATGCAGCTTGGCGAAGATCCAGGTGAGGATGCCTTCCTTGGCGAGGATGAGTTTCCAGGCATAGACCTTGACCAGATAGCTCGACCAGAGCGGCAGCATGATGCCGAGATAGAACAGCGCCTTCCATTTCCCCTGGGCATAGCGGGCCGCATAATAGGCGATGGGGAAGGCGATCAGGGCAGAAGCAATGGTGACGAGGGCGGCCATCACGACCGTACGCAGGATGATGTCGAAATTCGTCGAGTTCAGAAGCTGTGCATAGGTCGAGAGCGTGAATTCGTAATTCACCATTCCCGAGAAGTCGTCGATCGAGAAGAAGCTCTGCAACAAGAGCGCGATCAGCGAGCCGATATAGATGATGCCGAGCCAGAGCAGCGGCGGCGTCAGCATCAGGAACAGCAGCAGCTTCGGACGCCGCCAGAAAAGATCGGAGAGACGGCCGAAGATGCCGCCACGGCGCGGCAGGATCGAGGCCGGCGCCTGGTTCGACGAGGCGGGGAAGGCGGCGGCGTTCATGCGGCGTCATCCATGTAGTGCACATCCGCCGGCAGCCATGCGAGGCGGACGGAGGCGCCGGTATCCGGGGCCGGCTGGCCGGCCGGCACCGTCACATGCAGGCGGGCGCCGTTCGTCTCGACGGAGAGGCGGGTAGCGGCGCCGAGAAAGCTCGTCGCTTTCACGGTCGCCGCCACGCCGCTCTCCTCAGTCAACCGGATGGCTTCGGGGCGCAGGCTGGCCCAGCGCCGCTCGCCGCCGAGCGACGACATGGTTTCGGGGGCGATGACGTTGGAGGAGCCGACGAAATCGGCGACGAAGCGGGTCTTCGGCCGCTGATAGATATCGTGCGGCGTGCCGTGCTGCACGATGCGGCCGTCGTTGAAGACGGCGACCCGGTCGGCCATGGACAGGGCCTCGCCCTGATCGTGGGTGACGAAGACGAAGGTAATGCCGAGCGCGCGCTGCAGGCTCTTCAGCTCCTCCTGCATCTGCTCGCGCAGTTTCAGGTCGAGAGCGCCGAGCGGCTCGTCGAGCAGCAGCACCTTCGGCTTGTTGACCAGGGCGCGGGCGAGCGCCACGCGCTGGCGCTGGCCGCCGGAGAGCTGGCCGGGACGGCGGGCGCCATAGCCCGGCAGCTTCACCAGTTCCAAGGCCTGTTCGGCGGCACGCAGCCGTTCGGCCTTGCCGACACCCTTGACCATCAGCCCATAGGCGACGTTATCGAGGATATTGAGATGCGGAAACAGCGCATAATCCTGGAAGACCGTGTTGACGTTGCGCCGGTAGGGTGGCACGCCTTCGGCGGTTTCGCCGAAGATCTCGATATGGCCGCCGGTGGGCTGCTCGAAGCCGGCGATCAGCCTGAGGCAAGTGGTCTTGCCGGAACCGGAGGGGCCGAGCATGGCAAAGAATTCGCCCGGCGCGATCTCCAGATCGACGCGGTCCACAGCGCGGACCTGGCCAAAATGGCGCGACACCTGCTGGAAGCGAACGGCGTTCATTGGTTTCTCCAGGAAGAGGTTTTCTTTCCTTCTCCCCGGCGGGGAGAAGGTGGCCCGAAGGGTCGGATGAGGGGGTGATGCGGCTTAGGCTGTCCTTCGCTTTTTGCTCAGGACGTTCGTCGCTTCGCTCCTCATCCCCCTCATCTGCCCTGACGGGCATCTTCTCCCCGCTGGGGAGAAGGGGAAAGGTCATCTACCGCCGATCACGCCGATATAGTCGGAAACCCAGCGATGATAGGGCACGCATTCGCTCTGCGTGCTGCATTTTGCGACCGGAGTCTTCCAGAACTTGATCTTGTCGAAATGATCGTAGCCGTTGGTGGCGCAACCGCTGTCGGTGAGCAGCTCATCGCCCTTGCAGGCCGCCGGAACGGAGGGTACGGCGCCGAACCATGCGGCGGCATCGCCCTGGACCTTGGCCTGCAGGGAGTGTTCCATCCACATATAGGCGCAGTTCGGGTGTTCGCTGTCGGCATGCAGCATGGTGGTATCGGCCCAGCCCGTCGTTCCCTCGTCCGGGAAGGTGGAGGCGATCTTCTGCTTGTCTGCCTGCAGGAGGTTCACCTGGAACGGCCAGGAACCGGAGGCAACGACGCCTTCGTTCTTGAAGTCGTCCGTCTGGATCATCGCATCATGCCAATAGCGGCTGACGATCTTGCGCTGCCCGCGCAGCAATTCGAGTGCGGCCTTGTACTGATCTTCGTTGAGTTCGTACGGATCCTTGATGCCCAGCTCCGGCTTGTGGGCCATGAGGTAGAGGGCGGCATCGGCAATGTAGATCGGCCCGTCATAGGCTTGCACGCGGCCCTTGTTGGACTTGCCGTCGGGCAGGTTCATTTCTTCGAAGACGACGTTCCAGCTCTTCGGCGGCTGGTCCTTGAAGGCGGCGGTGCTGTACATCAGCACATTCGGCCCCCAGAGGTAGGGAACGCCGTAATGGACGCCGTTGACCGTGTGCCAGAGAGCATTCTTCAGGCGGTCGTCGAGGTTCTTCCAGCTCGGAATCAGATCGGTATTGATCGGCTGGACGCGCTTGCCGGCAACGAGACGCAGCGATGCGTCGCCTGAAGCGGTGACGAGGTCGAAGCCGCCTTCGTTCATCAGCGCGACCATTTCGTCCGATGTCGCCGCGGTCTTGACGCTGACCTTGCAGCCGGTCTCCTTCTCGAAGCCGGTGACCCAATCGTAATTCTTGTCGCTTTCGCCGCGTTCGATATAGCCGGCCCATGCGACGATGCTGACGGCGCCTTCACCCTTTCCGAGTGTCTTCAGCGGTTCGGCGGCAATGACCTGCGTGGCGAAACTTAGGCATGCGAGTGCGGCCGTGCATGATTTCAGCAGATGCTTCATCGGACTCTCCCGGTTTTTTCAGCCTTGATCGTGTGGAGCCAGTAGCTGGCTTCCTGTTCCCGGAAGAAAAGGTGACGCGATTTCGCCGCATTCGCAAATTCATTTATCAGAAAGTCGATATCGGAAATTCCGATAGATATGGATATGGCTCCGTTGCTCCATGGAAAAGCCTTTACCTGCCTGGGGATAGGGTGGGGTGCCGCTACCTCTGTCGCCCCGAGCGCATGCTTTCGGCAATGCCGACGAAATCGCGGGCGGCCTGTGGGAGGCTCGATCCTTTGCGCCAGACCATGCCGACCTGGACCACCGGCAGCGAGCCGGAGACGTCACGGCTCTCGATGCGATCGCCTTCCAGCGACCACGGGCGATAGACGAGGTCCGGTAAGAGGGCGACGCCCGCGCCGGTTGCGACCAGGCTGCGCACCGCCTCGACCGAGCGGGTGCGGAAGGCGACGTGAGGGCGGGCTCCGAGCGCGGTCAGAAGCTTGCCCGTATTCTCCTCGATCTCGTCGATGGTCAGCATGATCAGGGGCTCACGGCTGATATCGGCGACGCTGATGATATCGGCCGAGACGAGGGGATGGCCCATGGGTAGCCAGAGGCGATAGGGCGAGGTTTCGAGGATCTCGGCCTGCAGCGCCATGCGGTCGCGCAGATTGGAAATGACCATGACGGCGACGTCGAGTTCGCCACCAACCAGAAGATGTTCCAGATAACCGCCATTGTCCTCGATGGCGCTGACTTCGACGCCGGGGCAGGCGCGGCGGTAGCGCGCCAGAAGATCGGATAGCACATAGCCGGCGACAAGGGACGTCACGCCGATGTTCAAGGTGCCGCCAGCCTCGTTCCGCTTGCCGGAAAAGCTGGTGCGCGCGTCGGAAACGGTCGCGAGAATCTTCGTCGCGTGCCGTAGGAACTGATGGCCGTTATGGGTGATCGACAATCCGCGCGGATGGCGCTCGAACAGCGCGACGCCGAGGTCGCTTTCGAGCTCCTTCAGGGCTTCGGTGACCGAGGATTGCGAGATGGACAGGTTCTGCGCCGCACGCGTCACGGAGCCTTGTTCCGCCACTGCGACGAAGTATTGCAGCTGTCTCAAAGTGAAAGCCATGACAGGGTTAGAGCATGTCCGCGGATAGAAAGGCAAGCGCTCGCAATAGCTGTGAAAGTTTGGACCTTTTTTGGTAACGATGGCGCGAGCGATGCAAGTTTCGCTTCTGCTTTAAGTATTCCGAAACGCCAATTCCCTAACGTGAGGGTTGATCATCTTTATCGCCTTGGAGTGGTCTATGCTGGAGCAGTTGGCGTGAGCGCCTTACTGCACATTTTCCGGATACCCCGGAAGTTTGTCGTCATGATCGGCGGAGCGGCCATTCTTATCGGCTGCTCCGGCGTTTTGGCGCTTTATGTCGGCAAGGACAAGCTGCTCGATCTCGCATCGGCGTCTCCCAACGGTCTCCAGTGTACCGACGTCAATCTCGTGACCATCCGCAAGGATAACCGCTTCTGGGTCCGCAAATATATCAACACCGAACCGACCGATGGCCTGACACGCGTGAAAACAGCGCTGCGCGTTGCCAAGGCCCTCTACAGGGAGCAGAAGCCTGATCTCGTCCAGGTTGTGGTTCTCGATCGGAATGGACCGACGCTGCGCTCCGACATACGCGGCCGGGCGCTGGGGGCGGATGTCGTCTATGTGCCGCATCCGGATAAACTTGCCGACGGCAGCGCCGAGGCTCCGCTCACCGCGCGCTATTACAATGGCGATGCGAGCGCCGCGGGCCTGTTCTATGGCGAACAGGTCACCATGCTGCCGCAGGATATCGACGCCGCGATTGCCGGATTGAAAGATTATAGCGATTGCGACAATGCGCTGGCAACCGATGCGGCCGCGCACGGCGATGCCAAGAAGGACAAGATGAAAGCGGCGATCGCCGCGGAAGAAAAGGCGGCGGCAAAGCAGGCGGCGGAACACGATGCCAAACCGCTGCCGCCGGAGCCGAAATCGACCGGCAACGTACGGCCGGGTTATGACGAGAACGGCGAATTCATCGGCGCCGATGCCGGGGCTAAGGAAAAGAGCCCGTCGCCCGGACTGGATCCGACCATGACGGGTGCTGCCGACGTACGCTCACCCGTCACGAACTGATCGAAATCAGCTTTGGGCTGTCGAGCGGAAAGACAATAACGTCAATCCGCCAGATGTTTTTCGCCGATAGCCTGGTAAAGCGCAAAGAGCGCTTCGTGAACTTCGCCGGCAAGACGGTAGAAGTTCGGGTCCGCCAGAATGGCGGGGTGCTGCAATAGCTGATCGTCGGTCATGTCGAGCATGAGCGACGTCGTGTGCATTGCTTCGTGGCAGCCGAACGTTCCCGGTGCGTATTGCGAGAGATCGACGTCGCCGATCTCTGCAAGGTCGGCCAGCCGCTGACGCTCGTTGTCGGCATCCGCGGCCGGTATCTCTTTTTCGGTCATTGTCTGCGCCTTTGATGTTCGAGCGGCCAAACGGTCTCAGTCTGCCTTGTTGCGACGTGCCGGGAAAAGGATGATGTCGCGGATCGACGGCGAGTTGGTCAAAAGCATGATCAGACGATCGACACCAATGCCGAGGCCGCCCGCGGGCGGCATGCCCTGATCGATTGCGTCGAGGAATTCCTCGTCCAGTTCCTTCTGCTTTTCGCCGCGCGCATGCGCCTGCTCGAGCTGCTCGACCATACGGGCGCGCTGTTCTTCCGGATCGTTGAGTTCCGAGAAGGCGTTGCCGAGTTCCCAGGCGTTGCAATAGGTCTCGAAGCGCTCGACGAGACGCGGCTCGCCCGGCACTTCCTTGGCGAAGGGCGAGATGTCCTTCGGAAAATGCGTGACGTGCGCGGGCTGGATCAGCGTGCCCTCGACCTTCTCTTCGAAGATGAAGGCAAGGCATTCGCCCCAGGTCGCATCCTTTTCGACGGCAAAGCCGGCGGCCTTGGCGGCGGCGCGGGCTTCTTCGTCGGTCTTGATTGCCAGGAAGTCGATACCGGTCGCTTCCTTGACGGCATCAGGCATAGGCACGCGGCGGAACGGACCCTTGAAGGAGATCTGCTTGTCGCCGAAGGCGAATTCCGTGCTGCCGTGGATCGACATGGCAAGCGTCGAGAACAGGCGCTCGACAAGATCCATCATGTCCTCGTAGTCGGCATAGGCCCAATAGCACTCCATCATGGTGAATTCGGGATTGTGCCGGGTGGAGACGCCTTCGTTGCGGAAGTTTCGGTTGATTTCGAAGACCTTGTCTGCGAGCGCCGAAACCAGCGTGCGCTTCAGGTATAGTTCCGGCGCGATGCGCAGGTACATGTCGAGCTTCAGCGTGTTGTGATGCGTCTTGAACGGCTCGGCGGTGGCGCCGCCGTAGACCGACTGCAGCATCGGCGTCTCAACTTCCATGAAGCCGTCATTTTCCATGAAGCGGCGGATGCCGGAAACGATGCGGCTGCGCTGCTGGAATCGGAGCTTCGATTCCTCGTTGGTCATGATGTCGAGGTGGCGCTTGCGGTAGCGCAGCTCGATGTCGGAGACACCGTGCCACTTTTCCGGCATCGGCAGCAGCGTCTTCGTCAGCATGGTGATCTGCTGCGCGTTGATGGTCAGCTCGCCGCGCTTGGTGCGGCGCACGACGCCCGTCACGCCGATGATATCGCCGAGATCGATCATCGGCAGCAGGGAGCGCGCCTCTTCCGAGGTTACGTCCTTGTGGCTGAAGATCTGAATCTTGCCCGAGGCGTCATGGATGTCCATGAACATGCCGGAATTGCGCGAGGAATAGACGCGGCCGGCGACGGTGACGGCATCCGTGGTCTCGGTGTCCGGCTCCAGGCCTTCATATTTCGCAGCCAGCTCGGCATTGGTCAGCGTGCGGTGGAAATGCGCCGGATAGACGTCGCCGATCTGCTCGCGCAGCAGCTTCAGCTTCTGGCGGCGGACTTCAGTCGCGTCGGAGGAGAGGGCGGATGCTTCGGTCTTGTCGTTCATGGTTTTAAAGTCCGGTTCAATTCTTCGGGCCGACGAGGCTCGCAACGGTCTGCGCAGCCAGTTTCAACCGCTGGCGCACGACGGAGCGGCCGAGGATGGCCATGCTATCGAAAAGCGGCAGCGAGCGCGAGGAGCCCGATACGGCGACGAAAAGCGGTGCGACGATGACCTTCAGCTTCTTGCCCATGCGGTCGGCAATGGCGCGCAGCTCGGCTTCGATCGTCTCGACATTCCATTCGAGGATCTTCTCGAGATCCGGCTGCACCGTGTTCAGGATTTCCAGGAGCTCTTCCGGCGTCGACTTGATCTTGGCGAAGGCCGAGGGATCGAGGTTGAGGTCGGACTTGAACAGGAAGCCGGCGAGGTCAGGCAGCTCGCCGAGCTTGGTGATGCGCGACCGGGACAGCTTCAGGCCTTCCTTCAGGCGGTCGTTTTCCATAGCCCAGGCGAGGACACGGTGCTGGAATTCCTCTTCCGAGAGTTTTTCGCGAATCCAGCGGCCGTTCAGCCAGTCGAGCTTCTGGATATCGAAGATCGCGCCGGCCTTGGAGAGGTTTTCCGGATCGAACTTTCCGGCGAGCTCGTCCATGGTGAGGAGCTCTTCGCCTTCGGCGATCTGGATGAAGAACAAGCCGAGGAAGTTCATCAGCGCCTCGGGGATATAGCCGAGGGCGGTATAGTAGGAGATCGAGGTCGGGTTCTTGCGCTTCGACAGCTTCGACTTGTCGGCATTGCGCATGAGCGACAGGTGCATGAACACCGGCGGTTCCCAGCCGAGATACTGATAGATCAGGATGTGCTTCGGCACCGACGCGAGCCATTCTTCGCCGCGCGCGACGTGGGTGATCTTCATCAGATGGTCGTCGACCACGTTTGCCATATGATAGGTCGGCATGCCGTCGGCCTTCAAGAGAACCTGCATGTCGACGGCATCCCACGGGATTTCCACATCGCCATAGACGCCGTCATGGAACTTGCAGGAGCCCTCCGTCGGGATCTTCATGCGCACGACATGCGGCTCGCCTGCGGCAACGCGCGTGGTGACTTCCTCTGCCGTAAGGTTCAAACAATGGCCGTCATACTTCGGCGGCAGGCCGGCGGCGCGCTGCGCCTCGCGCATCTTTTCCAGGCGCTCCGGCGTGCAGAAGCAGCGGAAGCCGTGACCGGCCGAGACGATCTGCTCGACATAGGGCTTGTAGAGTTCCTTGCGGTCGCTCTGTCGATAGGGGCCGTAGGGGCCGCCGATATCCGGACCTTCGGACCATTTCAGGCCGCACCATTTCAATGCATCGAGCACCTTGGTCTCGAATTCCGGGGTGGAGCGGGTCGCGTCGGTATCCTCGATGCGCAGGATGAACTCGCCGCCGTGTTTCTTGGCGAAGAGATAGTTGAACAGCGCGATGTAGGCGGTGCCGACATGCGGCTCGCCGGTGGGGGAGGGTGCGATGCGGACGCGAACGCCTGAAGTGGTCATCTTGTTTGCCCGTCATAAAGGGCCGGGCCGCGCTCGGGACGAGCGCCGTCCAGCCGAAGATGTATCTGAATTAGGAAACGGGCCGGAAAAGGGCGCATTGCCGTTTCCATTCCGCGTTTTCCGTATGGCTGGCTTAGGCCATATTCAAGTGATGGCGTCAAGGGAAACTGCGCCGCAAGGCTGCTGCGGCAAGGTTGCAGGCATTGTGCCGCATCGATTTGAGCCGATCCCTTGATTCCTAGAGATCTCTTTACTCTTCAGAAATAAAGGCGAGCCGCGCGGCGAATTTGATTTGCAATTTTCGCGGCAGTTGCGAAATAGGTCTTCAATCGTTCACTGCGAGGAAGCAATGAAGAAATTGATTTTGAGCCTTTTGTTGACCGCTGCCACGATCGACGTTGCTGCGGCTCAATCGACCATTACGCGCGACAGCTCGGCGCATCTGATCGAGTCCTATCGTGCCTATATCGGTAGTGACGACCTTTACAATTCCAAGGGCGAGCGGCTGACGGCGCCATGGCAGATCATCCGCCAGGACCGCGCCAATTACCACGCCTATCGCCGCCGCGACCGTGGCGACGAGGGCGACAGCTTCTTCTCGCTGCCGTCCAATCGCCAGAAGCTGGAAGCCATGCTGGCAAATGGCAATATCGCCGACGACGCCGGCAACCTCATCGTTCGCGGCAATGTCTGGGTGAAAGTGGATATTTACGGGCGCGGCGATGTCGGCGAATGGGTCGACATCCACGTCCAGGACTGATTTGACGCTATCAAAGCCGCACCCGTTCCTGGATGCGGCTTTCCCGGTCAATGGCCGCCGGGTGCCTTTTTCCGACGGTTGCGCGCCATCATGTTGAGCACTTCGACGAGGGCGGAAAAGGCCATGGCGGCGTAGATGTAGCCCTTGGGCACATGCACGCCCATGCCCTCGGCGATCAGCGTCGTGCCGATCATCAGCAGGAAGGCGAGCGCCAGCATGACGATGCTCGGGTTCTTCTCGATGAAATTGGCGAGTGGGTTGGCGGCCACCAGCATGACCGTGACGGCGGCGATCACGGCAATGAACATGATCGGCAGATGCGGCGTCATGCCGACGGCGGTGATGATGCTGTCGATCGAGAAGACTAGGTCGAGCAGCAGGATCTGGCCGATTGCCGAAGCGAAGGTCGTAGTGGTCGACTTGGCGATGAAATCCTCGCCCTGTTCCTGAGGATCGACATTGTGATGGATCTCCTTCGTCGCCTTCCAGACGAGGAAGAGACCGCCGCCGATCAGGATCATGTCCTTCCAGGAAAAGCCTTGTCCCAAAAGCTCGAAAACCGGCCGGGTGAGCTGCACGATCCAGGCGACCGTTCCGAGCAGGGCAAGGCGCATGACGAGGGCAAGGCCGATGCCGACCTTGCGAGCCCTGTCCCGATGTTCGGCAGGCAGCTTGTTGGTCAGGATCGATATGAAGATGAGGTTGTCGATGCCGAGGACCACCTCCATGACAACGAGCGTGACGAGCGCTATCCACGCACTCGGGTCCTGCATCAGCCCCACAATATCCATAGGTGACTTCCCCTTGTCAGCTTTTCGATCCTGCCGATGCTGACCCCCAGCTCCGGCCTTTAAGAATGGCCGTAATGTAAGGAGTGCCGTCTCTGGTACAAGCGCCGCCGCCATTTTCATAGCGGCGGCGCGCTGTTCAGGCTTTCAGCGGAATCCAGATTTCGGTCACGCCCATGCCGGTGCGCGGGTCGAAGCGATCGTCGTAGCGTTCCATCATGTCGAGGGTGCCGGCATGCTGTTGGCCCGATTGCGGGAGCCACTCGCCGAAGATCTGGTGCACCGTCGCCGAAATGCCGGAAATATGGCCGCGATGCGTGAAGATCGCATAGCGCTGTGGCGGGAGTTTCGTGATGACGAAGCCTTCGGGCAGGTCGTCGGTGCCGGAGACTTCGGCGGCCGACATATAGCGGAAGCTCTCGCTGCCGTCTTCCGCCTGGGTGCAGACGCCATAGGCGACATTTCCGATCTGGCCGGGAATATGGCCGAAATGCTGGTTGAATTTCTGCCAGAGCGAAGGGATCGCCTGCGTGGCTTCATGGGCATAGGTTTCCGCAAGGCCGGCAAGCAGCATTGCGGCGTGGGTCTCGAAGCGCGGCGCATCGAGCTTGGGAAGGCGGGTGTCGTCCATTCTGATCGGCTCCTGTAGGGCGAGGTTGCGGACGTGCCCCTGTTTGCGCAGGCTTTCCGGTGTCATGCCGAATTGCTCGCGAAAGGCACGGGTGAAGGCCTCGTGCGAGCCGTAGCCGGCGTCGAGGGCAACCTGGAGAATGGAGGAGGAGCCGTCGGTCAGTGCGAGAGCCGCCCCGCTCAGGCGACGGCTTCTGATATAGCCGCTGATCGAATGGCCCGTCGTCATCCCGAAGACACGCGAAAGATGATAGCGCGACAGCCCGGCCGTCTCGGCGATCTCTTCGAGCGATATATCGGATTTAAAATGGCTTTCGATAAACCATATCGCTCTGCCGATCGCGCTCATTTCAACTCCCCTGGTTGCCGGACCACTCATAGGCTGCTGGCAGAAGCGATGCTTGATCGCCATTGCGGAGTTGGATCACTGCACGCTCGCGGACGGCAGGGTAGGCCTGTTCAACCTGGAGCATTTCCGCTTTTCTTCGAATCGCGAAAACGCTCTATCTCTTTGTTTTCTCGCAATCCCGGACGGAAAACCGCTGCGCACTTTTCCTGGAATTGCTCTAATCCTTGCGATCCGGACCATAGCCCGCCAGGAAAACCCGCACGGCGCCGCGCACGACATAGTCGATCTCTTCCTTCGATGGCGGTTCGTCCATGTCGCCGAACAGCCGCAGCTTGAAATAGCCGCCACTGGCCATTTCAAGAAAATGACGGGCGGCCATGTCGAAGTCATCGATCTTCAGATGGCCGGCGGCAACCTGCCGCTCAAGGAAGCCGCGCAGCACCGTCCGCAGATTCTCCGGACCGGTGAAGAAGCGTTGACAGAGGGAAGGCATGCGTTCGCGCACGCCGATGACCGTGCGCATGGCGCTGATGGTCTTGTCCGAGGTGACGTGCGTGACGAAGACGATGCCGAAATCATAAAGCGAGGTCGTGACATCCGCTTCGTCTGCAAGTGCGGTGCGCACGAGATTGACGAATTGGGTACGCTCGCTCTCCATCATGGCGGCGAACAGATCTTCCTTGTTGGCGAAATAGACGTAGAGAGTGCCCTTGGAAACGCCCGCCTCGCGGGTGACGTCGTTCATGCTCGCCGCATCGAAACCCATCTTCATAAAGACACGCTTGGCGCCTTCGAGAATTTGATGACGCTTGGCCGGATCTTCGCCGGCGGCCCAACGTCCACCGGAGCCTGGCGCGGGTGCGTTCAACACAGTGGCATTTTGCGATTCGTGTTTCATCGTCTCCTTCACTCGATCATTTTTCTGAATCTTAAACAGATTCGCCAAATAAATCGAACCGCGCGGTTCGATAGCTCTTGATATGGAGTGAAAAAGGCTCTATGTCAATTGAACCGAACCGTTCGGTTCGATTATTTTGCCAGATTTTCGGTGGTAGGGAAATGTCGTCAAGTCATGGAAACAATGTAGCGCGTATCGTGAACGAGCCCGCTGATGCAGACGTGGAAGCTCGGGAAGCCGGTGCACCTGCGGATGCTCCTGTTGCCGAGACGCGCGGCAATCCTGCTCCCGCCCAGGCTGCGCCTGCTGCTCCGGCCCCTGCGGCCCCACCGCCATCGGAGAAGAAGCGGCGCAGCCTGGTTTTTCCGATCATCGTCGTCGCGGCTCTCGCAGGCGGCGGCTGGTATGGCTATGACTGGTGGACGAACGGCCGCTTCATGGTCTCGACCGACGACGCCTATATCGGAGGCGATATCGCGACGATTTCGCCGAAGGTGACGGGCTATGTCGCCAAGGTGAACGTCGTTGCCAATCAGCAGGTCAAGGCCGGCGACGTGCTCGCAACGCTTGATGACGGCGACTACAAGCTGGCATTGGGCCAGGCGCAGGCCTCGCTTGATACCGAGCAGCTCTCGCTCCATACCATCGATGCACAGATCGCTGCCGGCCAGGCGGCCCTTGCCCAGTCGCAGGCGCAGAAGGTTGCCCTGGAAGCCACGGTCCGCGGCGCCCAGATCACCCAGACGCGCGCTGCCGAACTGCAGTCAAAGTCGGTCGGCACCACGGCCGCTTTGGATAGCGCCAATATCGCGCTTGATCAGGCCAAGGCCAATCTGGTCGGCGGCGACGCCGCCATCGCGTCCGCACAGGCCAACATCAACCTGCTGCAGGCCCAGCGCCGCCAAGCCGAGAGCACGATCAAGGGGCTGGAGGCCGCTCGTGACAAGGCCGCCCGCGATCTGTCCTTCACCGTGCTTAAGGCGCCTTATGACGGCATCGTCGGCAACCGCTCGGTCCAGGAAGGCGATCTCGTCTCTCCCGGCCAGAAACTGATGGCGATCGTACCGACCAAGCAGCTCTATATCGACGCGAACTTCAAGGAAACGCAGATCCAGCATCTGGTTCCCGGTTCCAAGGTGAATGTCCATGTCGATGCCTTCAGCGATCATCCGATCGTCGGCACCGTCGAGTCCATCTCGCCGGCTTCGGGCTCGGTCTTCTCGCTGCTGCCGCCGGAAAACGCGACGGGTAACTTCACCAAGATCATCCAGCGCGTGCCTGTCCGCATCGCATTGCCGCAGGATGCGCTCAATACCGGCCGTCTGCGCGCAGGCCTCAGCGTCGTCGTCGACGTCGATACCCGCACGGCACCGGACAAGTAAGCGATCAAGCTCGGGAGAGACGAAATGTCGTCCGCCAGCACTGCAGCCGGGTCGCCTCCACGCGTGGCCGGTCCCGCCGCGCCAGCGGCGGATCATATCGACACCAAAAAGCTCATCGCCTTTCTGGCGATGGTGCTCGGCATGTTCATGTCGATCCTCGACATTCAGATCGTGTCCGCCTCGCTCAGCGAAATTCAGGCGGGCCTCAGTGCAGGCTCGGATGAGATCCCCTGGGTGCAGACGGCCTATCTGATCGCCGAGGTCATCATGATCCCGCTATCGGGAACGCTGGCCCGCATCATTTCGACGCGCTACCTGTTTGCGATATCGGCCGCCGGCTTCACGGCATCGAGCGCGCTTGCCGCGACCGCAACGAATATCGACCAGATGATCATCTACCGTGCCCTTCAGGGTTTCATCGGCGGCGGCATGATCCCTTCCGTGTTCGCGGCGGCATTCACCATTTTCCCGCCATCCAAGCGCAACGTCGTCTCGCCGATCATCGGTCTGATCGCGACGCTCGCGCCCACCATCGGCCCGACCGTCGGCGGCTATCTTTCCAATGCCTTCTCCTGGCACTGGCTGTTCCTGGTCAACATCCCCCCGGGTATCGTCGTTACCATCGTGACCTGGAACTTCATCGATTTCGACAAGCCCGAACTGTCGCTGATGAAGAAATTCGACTGGTGGGGCCTCTTTTCCATGGGCGTTTTTCTCGGCGCGCTGGAATATGTTCTCGAGGAAGGCAATACGAAGGACTGGTTCGCCGACAATTATATAGTCACCTGCGCCATCGCCTCGGCCATCGGCGCGGTCATCTTCTTCTACCGGGCGTTTACGGTCGAATTTCCGGTGGTGGATCTCAGAGCCTTCACGAACAAGAACTTCGCTTTCGGTTCGATGTTCTCCTTTGTCATGGGCATCGGCCTTTATGGCCTGACTTATATCTATCCGCTCTTTCTTGCGCGCATTCGCGGCTACGATTCGCTGCAGATCGGCGAGACGATGTTCGTCTCGGGTCTCGCCATGTTCTTCACGGCGCCGCTTGCCGGCTTCCTGGCGAGCAGGGTTGATCTGCGCATACTGATGATTATCGGCTTTACCAGCTTCTCGGCCGGCACCTACATCATGATGCACCTGACGACGGACTGGGATTTCTGGGAACTGCTGATCCCGCAGATACTGCGCGGCTTCGGCCTGATGCTCTGCATGGTGCCGATCAACAACATCGCGCTCGGAACCATGCCGCCCGCTCGCATGCGCGGCGCGTCCGGCCTGTTCAATCTGACGCGCAACCTCGGTGGTGCCGTCGGTCTCGCGATCATCAACACGCTGCTGACGAACCGGCAGGACCAGCACTATTTCAGCCTGCGCGACCATGTTCATTGGGGCAGCCATGCCGCCGTTACCCAGCTGAACAATATGGCCGCCAGCTTCAATGCAGCCGGCCTCGACGGCGAGCAGGCCGCCTTGAAGCAGATGGTCGGCATGGCGACGCGGCAGGCGGTCGTCATGTCCTTCGGGGATATCTTCCTGATGCTGACCGTGCTGTTCCTGGCGATGATTGTCGGCGTCCTCATGCTCAGCAAGCCCAATGTGCCGGGCAGCGGCGGAGGTGGCGGAGGCCACTGATCCAGCATTCGATAATGCTCCCAAGGCATGGCCCCTCGCAGTGAGGGGCCTTTTTTTATTCCGAAGGAACGAGCGGAAAAGCGCATGGCCGGAAATTTTTGATTTACGTACATCAGAAATGGCGCTAAGGGTTTCTGCAGGAGGAACCGATGAGACCGACCGTGCATGACATCGCCGCCGCGGCGGGCGTCAGCCTCGCTACCGTGGACCGCGTCCTGAACCAGCGGCCCGGTGTGCGGCTGGTGACACGCGAAAAGGTGGAGGAGGCAATCCGACAGATCGGCTATATCCGCGATGTCGCCGCCGCCAATCTGGCGAAGGGCCGCATTTATCCCTTCGTTTTCATCGTGCCGACCGGCGACAATTCCTTCATGCACGGGCTGCGCTCGGAAGTGCATCACGCGACCTTGCGCGCGAGCATAGAGCGCACGGATATCCGCATCGTCGAAGTGCCGGCTTTCGATGTGCCGGCGCTCGTGGCCGCGCTTGACGCGCTGCTGGGGCAGAATATCGCCGGTGTTGCCCTGGTGGCGACCGATGCGCCGGAAGTCCGGGCCGCCGTCGACCGGCTGGTGTCGGAGCATATTCCCGTCGTTACGCTGGTCTCCGATCTCACCGATTCCACCCGCCATCATTATGCCGGCATCGACAATATCGCCGCCGGCCGCACCGCTGCCCGGCTGCTCGGGCGCTTTCTGGGCGGACGCGATGGCGATCTGACCGTTCTCGCCGGCTCCATGCTGGTGCGCGACCACCGAGAGCGCCTGCAGGGCTTTTCCGCCGTGATGGCGGAGGAATTTCCCAAGTTGCGGCTGCTGCCCGTGCTGGAAGGGCGAGATGATCCCGAGCGAACCCGATCGCTCGTTTCCAAAGCGCTCTCCGAGAATAGGAATATCATCGGCATCTATAGTCTTGGCGCCGGCAACCGCGGTCTGATCGCGGCCCTGAAGGCCGTACGGCCTGAACGTGAGCTGACCGTGGTCGTGCATGAGCTGACGCAGCATACGCGGGCGGCACTGCTGGACGGCACGATCGACGCCGTTCTCAATCAAGATGCCGGCCATGAGGTCCGCAGCGCCATCCGCGTCATGAAGGCGACCGCCGACGGTCAAGCTGTTATCGCCGACCAGGAGCGCATTCGTCTCGACATTTTCTTGAAGGATAATCTGCCCTGAGCATTCGAACGCGGCAGAGCATAGGGAGTAATATCTGATGTATTTGGGTCTCGATCTCGGAACGTCCGGCGTCAAAGCGATGCTGATCGACGGCAATCAGAAGATCGTCGGCTCCGCCAATGGCGGGCTCGACGTATCGCGTCCGCATTCCGGCTGGTCCGAGCAGGATCCCGCCCACTGGATCCGCGCGACGGAAGAAGCCGTTGCCGGGCTGAAAGCCGCGCATCCGAAGGAGCTGGCGGCCGTACGCGGCATCGGCCTTTCCGGACAGATGCACGGCGCGACGCTGCTCGACGCCGATGACAAGGTGCTGCGTCCCTGCATTCTCTGGAACGATACCCGCAGCTATCATGAGGCTGCCGCGCTGGATGCCGATCCGCGTTTCCGCGCGTTGACCGGCAATATCGTCTTCCCTGGATTCACGGCGCCGAAGCTTGCATGGGTCGCCAAGCACGAGCCGGAGATTTTCGCTAAAGTGCGCTGGGTGCTGTTGCCGAAGGACTATCTGCGCCTGTGGCTGACGGGCGAACATATGTCGGAAATGTCCGACTCCGCCGGCACGTCCTGGCTCGATACCGGCAAGCGCAAATGGTCTTCCGAGCTTTTGGCGGCCACCGATCTTGACGAGAAGCAGATGCCGACGCTGGTCGAAGGCACGGAGGCCGCCGGCAAGCTGCGCGGCGAACTGGCCTCGAAATGGGGTATCGGCGGCGATGTCGTCGTGGCCGGCGGGGCAGGGGACAATGCGGCCTCGGCCTGCGGTATGGGCACGGTCCGCCACGGCGCGGCTTTCGTTTCGCTCGGAACGTCTGGCGTTCTCTTTGCCGCCAACGGCTCCTATCTGCCGAAGCCGGAAAGCGCCGTCCATGCCTTCTGCCACGCGCTGCCCAACACCTGGCACCAGATGGGCGTCATCCTCTCGGCTACCGACGCCCTGAACTGGCATTCGCATGTGACGGGCAAGTCCGCCGCCGAACTCACCACCGAGCTTGGCGAGACGCTGAAGGCGCCGACCAGTGTCACCTTCCTTCCCTATCTCTCGGGCGAGCGCACGCCGCACAACGACGCGACCATCCGCGGCGCTTTCATCGGCCTCGGTCATGAGAGCGGCCGCGCCGTGCTGACGCAGGCCGTGCTCGAAGGTGTTTCCTTTGCAATCCGCGACAATCTGGAAGCGCTGCGCTCGGCCGGCACCGACATTGCGCGCGTGACCGCCATCGGTGGCGGATCGCGCTCCCGCTACTGGCTGGCCTCGATCGCGACCGCGCTCGGCGTACCCGTCGACCTGCCGGCCGACGGCGATTTCGGTGCTGCTTTCGGTGCAGCGCGTCTCGGCCTGATCGCCGCCACCGGCGCCGACCCTGTCTCGGTCTGCACACCGCCGCAGACGGCCGGCACGATCGATCCCGTGGCGTCACTGACGGATGCCTATGCGGATGCCTACAGGCGCTACCGGGCGGTTTATCCGGCGATCAAGCCGCTGAGCGTAGTTTGAGGGAAACCCCCTCACCCTGCCCTCTCCCCGAGGGGAGAGGGGAGGCCGAGATTGCGGCAGCCGCCCATACCCTTCTCCCCGTGGGGAGAAGGTGGCCCGAAGGGTCGGATGAGGGGGCTTCCGACAAATGAAGAACACTAGCAGTACCCAAAACCCAAGGAGACAAGACATGAGCACCGGATTTTTTGGTGACATCAGCAAGGTAAAGTACGAAGGCCCCGACAGCACCAATCCGCTGGCCTTCCGCTATTACAACAAGGACGAAGTCGTTGCCGGCAAGCGCATGGAAGATCATCTGCGCTTTGCCGTCGCCTACTGGCACACCTTCACCTGGCCAGGCGGCGATCCCTTCGGCGGCCAGACCTTCTTGCGCCCGTGGTTCAACGACACGATGGAAGCCGCGAAGCTGAAAGCCGACGTCGCTTTCGAATTCTTCACCTTGCTCGGCACTCCTTATTATTGCTTCCACGATGCCGACGTGCGTCCGGAAGGCAAGAATTTTGCCGAAAACACCAAGAACCTCAACGAGATCGTCGACTATTTCGCCAAGAAGCAGGCCGATACCGGCGTGAAGCTGCTGTGGGGCACGGCAAACCTCTTCTCCAACCGCCGCTTCATGTCGGGCGCCGCCACGAACCCTGATCCGGATGTCTTCGCCTTTTCGGCGGCAACCGTGAAGACCTGCATGGACGCAACCCACAAGCTCGGCGGCGAAAACTACGTCCTCTGGGGCGGCCGCGAAGGTTACGAGACGCTGCTCAACACCGACCTGAAGCGTGAGCTGGACCAGATGGGCCGCTTCCTCAACCTCGTCGTCGAGTACAAGCACAAGATCGGCTTCAAGGGTACGATCCTGATCGAGCCGAAGCCGCAGGAGCCGACCAAGCACCAGTATGACTATGACGTCGCCACGGTTTACGGCTTCCTGAAGAAGTACGGCCTGGAAAATGAAGTGAAGGTCAACATCGAGCAGGGCCATGCGATCCTCGCCGGCCATTCCTTCGAGCATGAGCTGGCGCTTGCCAATGCGCTCGGCATCTTCGGCTCGATCGACATGAACCGCAACGACTACCAGTCCGGTTGGGATACCGACCAATTCCCGAACAACGTTCCGGAAATGACGCTGGCCTACTACCAGGTTCTGGCAGGCGGCGGTTTCAAGACCGGCGGCACGAACTTCGACGCCAAGCTGCGCCGTCAGTCGCTCGATCCGGAAGACCTGCTCATCGGCCACATCGGTGGCATGGATTGCTGCGCCCGCGGCCTGAAGGCTGCTGCCAAGATGATCGAGGATAAGGCGCTCTCCAAGCCGCTCGCCGACCGTTACGCAGGCTGGGATTCGGCCGAAGGACAGAAGCTGCTGCGCGGCGAATACTCGCTCGACCAGATCGCCCAGTGGGTCGAGACCAAGGACGTCAACCCGCAGCCGAAGTCCGGCAAGCAGGAACTCCTGGAAAACATCGTCAATCGCTACGTTTGATCGACAGCTTCGGGAGGCGGTGGTTCATCGCCTCCCGACTTCGGCCTGAAGGCGCGGCTGGAAATGGATATGGAATTTCCCGAAGGGTCTTTGGCGTTGGCGAAGATACAGCCATCGGCCTGATGCATGGGGCCGAACTCAAGGCCTTTCTCCACGCATCTTGCGCGGAAAGCTTCGACATGCTCAACGTCGAACACCAGTTTTACCAGCGCTTGACCCATCTTCTGCGCCTTGGCTGCTGGATGGATCATCAGATTGGCGCCGCCCTCCGGAGCGAGCAGCTCGACAATCCGATCGCCCTCCTGACGATGCGGCTTGAATCCGAAATGCTTCTCGTAGAAGCGGATTGTCGCCTCCACATCGCGGACATACAGGATCAGCCTGCCGAGCGGCATCGCGACACCTGCCTATCGTCGCGTGCGCGACGGTGCCGAAACCGAGTTTCGCACCACGAGATCCGGCCGCAGCAGGATCTCCGTCTCTGGCGGCTCGCCATCAGAAAGCAGTTCGAGCAAAAGCGCCATGGCATGCTTGCCGATGGCGGTGCGCGGCTGCCGGACCGTCGTCAGCGACGGCGTCATGAAGACGGCCTGCGGCACGTCGTCGAAACCGGTCACCGAGAAATCTTCAGGGATATCGTAGCCGCGTGTTTTCAGGCCGATCATCACGCCGATCGCGGTCTGGTCGTTGACGCACATGAAGGCTGTCGGCAGCGTGTCGCGCATGAAGAGCTGCTCGACCGCCAGCCGCCCGCTTTCGATGGTACCGTCGCCGTCCAGGACGATGCGCAGATCGTGGCCGATACCGGCGGCATCCAGCCCGGCTTCATAGCCCATGCGTCTGCGGCTATAGGCGAGGCGGGTGCGGGAATCGCCGATGAAGGCAATCTTGCGATGACCTTCGGCAATCAGGAGGTCCACTGCCTTGCGGGCGCCGGCGATATCGTCGACGCCCACGTAGGGAATGCCGCCGTTGAAGACCGGTTCGAAAACGCCGACGCTCGGCGGCAGCCGTGCCGTCATCGTCTGGTGCCCGAAGGGCAGGATGCCGGTGAAGAGGATGAGCCCCGCCGCCTGGTTTGAATTCAGGAATTTCAAATATTCCAGCCCGCGCTGCGCGTCGTTCTGCGTGTGGCCGATGAGGATCCCGTAGCCATGCGAACGGGCTTCGTTCTCCAGGCCTATCAGGATATTGGAAAAGTTGGGGTCGCCGATATCGGGCGCGACGACCAGAATCATGTTCGAACGGCCGAGCCTGAGGCTGCGCGCCATGGCATTGGTGGTATAACCGGTGACGGCGATAGCCTGATTGACCTTCAGCCGCGTCGAATTGGCGACTTTCTCCGGTGTATGGATGGCCCGCGAAACCGTTGCGATCGAAACATTGGCAATTCGGGCGACGTCTTCGATAGTTGCGGGCGTGGAATTCGACACTGCGCTCTGCCTTGGGGTCTCGTCTCGGGCTGGAGACTACACAGACTTACGTGGAGGTCAAAGGTAACCGCGAAGTTTTGTACGATATCCAATGATGTAAACCTTTACACGATGTATGTAAAGGTTTACATACCGTGGAGAGCGGGTGGGACCGCAGGGAGGATTCAATGAGTTCGGAAGCCGTCGACGGTGCGGTCGTGCTGTCTGCGAGAGGGATATCCAAGTCCTTCAACGGCGTGCAGGTGCTGTTCAGCGTCAACTTCGATCTGCGAGCCGGCGAAATCCATGCGCTCATGGGTGAAAACGGCGCCGGCAAGTCGACGCTCGTCAAGGTCCTGTCCGGATTCGAGCAACCGACCTCAGGCGAAATCCTTCTCGATGGCAGGCCGGTAAAGCTGCCGCCGAACGGCGCTGCCGAGGCGCTCGGCATCGTCATCATCCATCAGGAATTCAATCTCGCGGAGCATCTGACCGTCACCGAGAGCCTGTTTCTCGGCCGCGAAGTCACGCGCTTCGGCGTTCTGGACCGCAAGCTCATGCGCGAGGAAACGCGGCGCGTGCTCGATCTCCTCGGATCGCATGTCGACGAGAATGCCATGATCCGCTCGCTTTCCATCGCCGACAAGCAGATGGTCGAAATCGCCAAGGCGATCAGCCGCGATGCGCGCATCGTCTTCATGGACGAGCCGACCGCCGTCCTGTCGCGCGAGGAAACCAATTTCCTGTTCAAGCAGGTGCGCAAGCTGCGCGATCAGGGGACCAGCTTCGTCTTCGTCTCCCATAAGCTCGATGAAGTCATGGAGCTGACGGATCGCGTCACGGTCCTGCGCGACGGCCAATGGGTGAAGACGTCGCCGACTTCGCTGCTCGACGGCGAATCGATCGCCCAGCTGATGGTCGGACGCGAACTCTCCAGCCTCTATCCGGCCAAGAGCGAGCCCGATGTCGACGAGAAAGTGGTGCTGAGCGTCAGTTCGCTTTCGACCGGTTATGTCCGCGATGCGAGTTTCGAGCTGCGCAAGGGCGAGATATTGGGCTTTTCCGGCATGATCGGCTCGGGCCGGACCGAGCTGATGGAGGCGATCGTCGGTCTGCGCTCGCGCGCATCCGGCGAAGTCGTCGCCAACGGCCAGACTGTGCCGCCGCACGATGTGCACGCCGCCATCGATGCCGGCCTCGCCTATATGACCAAGGACCGGAAATCCAAGGGCTTGCTGCTGAACTCGGGCATGGCCGTCAACCTGACGCTCCAGTCGCTCGATCGGCACGGCAAGTTCGGTTATCTTAGCGCCTCCAGCGAGGCGAAGGCGCTGACACGAGCGCGCCGCCGTTTCGATATCCGCGTGCGCGACGGAAACATCGTTGCCGGCCGTATGTCCGGCGGCAATCAGCAGAAACTGCTTCTGGCGAAAATCATGGAGACCGAGCCGCAGATCATCATCATCGATGAACCGACGCGCGGCATCGATGTCGGCACGAAGCAGCAGATCTATCATTTCATTTCGGCGCTGGCGCGCGACGGCCATTCGATCATCGTGGTGTCCTCGGAAATGCCCGAGGTCATCGGGCTTTGCACGCGGGTTGCCGTTATGCGCGAAGGCCGGATCGTCGGCGTGCTCGAAGGCGAGGAAATCTCCGAGCAGGAAATCATGCGTTATGCGGCGGGCCTGAAGAAAAAGACGGCCGCCTGAAAGGGCGGCGGAGAGCAGGGCAAATTCCCAGCAATCATGGGACGGGAGGTTGGTTTTGGTTATGAGCGTGGGTGAAGACAGCAGCGGCAAGGCCAGCCGGCGAGGGCGCTCCTGGCGGGATGTCGATCTGAGGGCCGTTGCGCCGTTTGCAGCGCTGGTGCTGCTTCTGATCGTGGGCGCCTTGGTCAACCCCAACTTCATCGGCATTACCAATCTCGCCAATGTCGCAACCCGAAGCGCCTTCATTGCCATCATCGCGGTCGGCGCTACCTTTGTGATCTCGGCAGGCGACCTTGATCTTTCCGTTGGGTCGATGGTCGCCTTCGTGGCGAGCTTGATGATCCTGCTGATGAATTCCGGCGTCATTGCCGATCCCACTCTGATGCTGGCCGCGGCCGTGGCCTTCGGGATCGTGGCGGGCGCGCTGTGCGGCCTTGCCAATGGCCTGATTACCACCGTAGGCAAGATCGAGCCCTTCATCGCGACGCTCGGCACGATGGGCGTTTATCGGGGCCTGACGACCTGGCTGTCGCAGGGCGGAGCGATTACGCTGCGCTCGCCGGAACTGCAGGCACTCTACCGTCCGGCCTATTTCGGCTCCATTTTCGGCGTGCCGGTCCCGATCATCGTGATCCTCGCGGTTACGGGCATCGCCGCATTCATTCTTTACCGTACCCGCTACGGACGCCATGTCGTCGCCGTCGGCTCCAACAGCGACGTTGCGCGCTATTCGGGGATCGCGGTCAACCGCGTGCGCACCATCGCCTTCGTCATTCAGGGCCTTTGTGTCGCTATCGCCGTGCTTCTTTACGTGCCGCGGCTCGGCTCGACCTCGGCAACGACGGGCATTCTCTGGGAACTGCAGGCGATCACCGCCGTCGTCGTCGGCGGCACGGCATTGAAGGGTGGCGCGGGCAGGGTATGGGGCACGATCTGCGGCGCCTTCATCCTGGAACTCGTCGGCAATATCATGCTGCTTTCCAATTTCATCAGCGAGTATCTGATCGGCGCCATCCAGGGTGCGATCATCATCATCGCCATGCTCGTTCAGCGCTCGCTCGTGCGTAGATCGTGAATAACCGGGTCAGGGGGCGCCCGGTCCTTAATGACAAGGCCCTGTCTCTATCTGGGAGGAAGAACATGCGTAAAAAACTATTGGGGCTCGCGGTCGCGATGGTGGCTTTGGCCGGTGCCGTTCATGCCGCGGACAAGAAGGTGACTATCGGCGTTTCCATTCCGGCCGCCGACCATGGCTGGACATCAGGCGTGGTGTTCCATGCCGAGCGTGTCGCCAAGCTCCTGATGGCGGAGCATCCGGGGCTCAACGTCATCGTCAAGACTTCGCCCGATGCCGCAAGCCAGGCCAACGCGGTCCAGGACCTTGAGACCCAGGGCATCGACGCCCTCGTGATCCTGCCGTCGGACCCGGATCCGCTCGTCAACGCCATCAAGGAAGTCAAGGACAAGGGCAAGTTCGTGACGCTCGTCGACCGTGCGCCGAGCAACAACGACAATTCCGTCCGCGACCTTTACGTCGCCGGCAACAATCCGGCGCTGGGCCAGACGGCAGGCGAATACATCAAGAAAAATACGCCGGACGCGCAGGTCGTCGTCATTCGCGGCTTGCCGATCCCGATCGACCAGCAGCGCCAGGACGGTTTCGACAAGGGTATTGCCGGCTCGAAGGTCAAGGTTCTCGACCGCCAGTATGGCAACTGGAACCGCGACGATGCCTTCAAGGTCATGCAGGACTATCTGACCAAGTTCCCGAAGATCGATGTCGTCTGGTGTCAGGATGACGACATGGCCGTCGGTGTGCTGCAGGCGATCGATCAGGCCAAGCGCACCGACATCAAGTATATCATCGCAGGCGCCGGCTCGAAGGACATGGTGAAGAAGGTCATGGATGGCGACAAGCTGATCCCGGTCGACGTGCTCTATCCGCCGGCAATGGTCGGCACGGCCATGGAGCTGACGGCTGCCAATTTCTACAATCAGGTTCCGGTTCGCGGCAACTACATCCTCGACGCGACGCTCGTAACCAAGGACAATGCCAAGGACTTCTACTTCGCCGATTCACCGTTCTGATCGGCTGATTCAGACAGATACGCCCGCCGGCTTCGGCGGGCGTTTTTTTATGCGGATGGCGGCTCGTTTCATATGCAATGGAAATTTTGCGGCACGTACCTCTTGCCGTCGGCGGCTGGCCGTGATTAGGTCGGAAGGCATTCGACTTTCATCCTGAAGACCCTATAGTTTTGTGAGGCTAAGGCATCCTAGCCGCCTCGGATATGGGTCCGGAAGGCATCGAAAACGTTTACAGAACGCGATTAGGGAGGAATTATTGATGAAGACGATCAAGGGGCCAGGCTTGTTTCTCGGCCAGTTCGCCGGTGATGCAGCACCGTTCAATTCGTGGGATTCGATCACGAAATGGGCGGCCGATGCCGGCTATATCGGCGTGCAGGTTCCGACCTGGGCAAGCCAGCTCATCGACCTGAGGAAAGCGGCCTCCTCCAAGGATTATTGCGACGAATTCGCCGGTGTCGCTCGCGCCAACGGCGTCGAGGTTACCGAGCTCTCCACCCACCTCCAGGGCCAGCTTGTTGCCGTGCATCCGGCCTATGACGAAGCCTTCGACGGCTTTGCGGCGCCGGAAGTGCGAGGGAATCCGAAGGCTCGTCAGGAATGGGCCGTCGAACAGGTGAAGATGGCGCTGACCGCTTCCAAGCATCTCGGCATCAAGGCGCATGCGACCTTCTCGGGCGCGCTTGCCTGGCCCTTCATCTATCCCTGGCCGCAGCGCCCGGCCGGCCTCGTCGAAACCGCTTTCGAGGAGCTTGCCCGCCGCTGGACGCCGATCCTCAACCATGCCGACGAAAACGGAGTCGACGTCTGCTACGAGATCCATCCGGGCGAAGACCTGCATGACGGCATCACCTTCGAGATGTTCCTGGAGCGCGTAAAGAACCACCCGCGCGCCAACATGCTCTACGATCCCTCGCATTACGTCCTGCAGTGCCTCGATTATCTCGAGAACATCGACATCTACAAGGACCGCATCAAGATGTTCCACGTCAAGGATGCGGAGTTCAATCCGACCGGGCGCCAGGGTGTCTATGGCGGCTATCAGGGTTGGGTCGAGCGCGCGGGCCGCTTCCGTTCGCTGGGCGACGGTCAGGTCGATTTCGGTGCCGTCTTCTCGAAGATGACCGCCAATAATTTCGACGGCTGGGCCGTGGTCGAATGGGAATGCGCGCTGAAGCATCCCGAAGACGGCGCCCGCGAAGGCTCCGAATTTGTCAAGGCACACATCATCCGCGTCACGGAAAAGGCCTTCGACGACTTCGCCGGCAGCGGCACGGATCAGGCCGCCAACCGGCGCATGCTGGGGCTGTCGTAATTTCCTCTTCTCCCCAGCGGGGAGAAGATATCCGAAGGACAGATGAGGGGGACGAGGAGCGTCGCGACGAGTGCCTTGAGCGGCAAGCGAAAGCTGTGTTCGCCGAAATCCCCCTCATCCGACCCTTCGGGCCACCTTCTCCCCGCTGGGAGAAGGGATATTTAATTCAATTCTCAGGAGGACAAAAATGGCAATCGAAGGATCATCGGAACAGACGCGGGAGCCGCGCATCCGGCTTGGCATGGTGGGCGGCGGCGCCGGCGCATTCATCGGCGCGGTGCATCGCATTGCCGCGCGTATCGACGACCAGTTCGATCTCATCGCCGGCGCGCTCTCGTCATCGCCGGAAAAGGCCGCGGCATCCGGCCGCGATCTCGGTCTCGATCCCTCGCGCACCTATTCTAGCTATCGCGAGATGGCGATCCGCGAAGCCAAGCTGAAGAACGGCATCGAGGCGGTTTCGATCGTCACGCCGAACCATGTTCATTACGATGCCGCCAAGGAATTCCTGCGTCGCGGCATCCACGTCATCTGCGACAAGCCGCTGACCTCCAATCTCGCCGATGCCAAGAAGCTGAAGAAGGTGGCCGACGAGAGCGGCGCGCTCTTCATCCTCACGCATAACTATACCGGCTATCCGATGGTCCGTCAGGCGCGCGAGATGGTGGAGAATGGCGAACTCGGCGATATCCGTATCGTACAGGTGGAATATCCTCAGGACTGGCTGACGGAAAATATCGAGCAGTCCGGCCAGAAGCAGGCGGCATGGCGCACCGATCCGGCCCAATCCGGCGCCGGCGGCTCCACTGGCGATATCGGCACGCATGCCTATAACCTCGCGTCCTTCGTCACCGGCCTCGAGCTCGACAGCCTTGCCGCCGATCTCGATAGCTTCGTTGAAGGCCGCCGTCTCGATGACAACGGCCATGTGCTGCTGCGCTTCAAGGCGAGGGGCAAGGAAAAGCCGGCTAAAGGCATGCTCTGGTGCAGCCAGGTGGCGCCCGGCCATGAGAACGGCTTGAAGCTCCGGGTCTATGGCACGAAGGGCGGCATAGAGTGGACACAGGCCGATCCGAACTATCTCTGGTACACGCCGTTCGGCGACCAGAAGCGGTTGATCACGCGAAACGGTGCTGGTTCTGGTGCCGCCGCGGCGCGCGTCTCGCGCATCCCGTCGGGGCATCCGGAAGGCTATCTGGAAGCCTTCGCTACGATCTATACCGAGGCCGCACGCGCCATCAATGCCCGCAAGAAGGGTGTGGCGGTCGATCCGGCCGTGATCTATCCGACCGTCGATGACGGTGTGAAGGGGGTGGCATTCGTCGAGGCTTGTGTCGCTTCCTCGAAGCGCAACGGCGCCTGGGTCAAGCTCTAATT